>WGEM01000350.1 GCA_015492755.1 Gemmatimonadota bacterium
GAAGGGCGGAAACGCGGTGGACGCCGCGGCGGCCATGCTGGCGGCCACCGCCACCATGTGGGACGTGCTCTCGTGGGGCGGCGAGACCCAGGCCCTCATCTGGCATCCGGAGGAGAAGCGGGTCATCGCCCTGAACGCGCTGGGCGTGGCGCCCACCGGGGCGACGGCCGAGTACTTCCGGGAGAAGGGGATGCGCTTCCCGCCCTCCAGCGGCGTGGAGTCCATGGTGACGCCGGGGACGCCGGGCGGGCTCCTGACCATGCTGGCGAAGTGGGGGCGGCTGAGCCTGGCGGACGTCCTGGCGCCGGCCATCGAGATGGCGGAGGGCTATCCGCTGGAGGCCGACGCGGTCCGGCGCATCCGCCGGAGCATGGACGAGATGATGGAGTGGCCCTACACCCGGGCCGTCTTCTTCCCCGACGGGGAGGCTCCCGAAGCCGGCGAGATCCTGGTCCAGGAGGATCTGGCGGTTACGCTGCGCAAGCTCGTGGAGGCCGAGGCGGAGGCGCTGGCGGCGGGCGCCGGCCGGGAGGAGGCCATCATGGCCGCCTACGACCGCTTCTACCGGGGCGACATCGCCCGGGAGTACGTACGGGGTGCCCGCGAACAGGGAAGCACCGTGACCATGGAGGATCTGAACCGGTGGCAGGTCCACATCGAGGAGCCGGTGAAGACCACGTACAGGGGGATCGAGGTCTACAAGCTCACCCACTGGGTGCAGGGCCCCGTGATGCTCCAGACGCTGAACATCCTGGAGAACTTCGACCTGAAGGAGATGGGCTACAACAGCACCCGCTACATCCACACCCTGTACCAGGCCATGAACCTGGCCTTCGCCGACCGGGACTTCTACTACGGCGATCCGTACTTCCCGCCCCGGGAGCCCATCGCGGGCCTGCTCTCCAAGGACTACGCCCGCGACCGGGCCGCCGGGATCGACCCGGAGCACAACGACCCCCACGCGGCGCCGGGCGATCCCTACCCCTACCAGGGCGGCACCCATCCCTTCCTGGACATCCTGGAGGAGTGGCGCGCCGCAGGACGCACCGTGACGGAGTCGTCGGGACCGGAGGCCATGGAGCGCTTCGAGGAGGACTTCTACCAGGGAACCACCTCCATCCAGGCCGCCGATGAGGACGGATGGGTGGTGTCGGTGACGCCCTCAGGCGGGTGGATCCCGGCGGTCATCGCCGGGCGCACCGGCGTGGGGATGAGCCAGCGCGCCCAGTCCTTCGTGGTGGATCCCGTGGACGGGCCCTACAACGTCATCGAGCCCGGAAAGCGGCCCCGCGCCACCCTCACCCCCGGGATGGCCGTGAAGGACGGCCGGCCCTACCTCTCCTTCGCGGTGCAGGGGGGCGATTCCCAGGATCAGAACCTGGTGCAGTTCTTCCTGAACGTGGTGGAGTGGGGGATGAACGTGCAGGAGGCGGCGGAGGCGGCCAACATCAACTCCTTCCAGATGCGGGGGTCGTTCGGGGAGCACGAGTCCAGCCCCGGCCGGCTCCTGGTGCAGGAGGCCACGCCTCCCTGGGTGCGGAAGGAGCTGAGGGAGATGGGCTACACCCTCACCTTTGCCGAGCGCACCTCGGGGCCCATCAACGCCATCTTCTTCGACTGGAAGAACGGCGCCTTCTGGGGCGGCTCCTCCAACCACGGTGACGACTACGGAGTGGTATGGGAGTAGGGTACACAGCCCCGGCCCCGGGCCGGGGCGGCGTCCTCACTCCCCGGGCACCCACACCTCCACTCCGGCCAGCCCGCCGGCGCCGGGCCTGGCGTCGTAGCGGGCGTCGGCAAAGCGCACGCGCCATCCGCCGGCGGCTCCGGGCCGCACCCGCACGTACGGGTAGCGGGACCACACCAGGTAGTGGAGGGCCGCCGGCACCTGGCGGGCCCTGCGGACCACCGCGTCCAGCGCGTCGGGATCCAGGTCGGGCGGGCCGTCCAGGAGGGGAACCAGCTCGCCGGGGCGAAGCGTGACCCGGGGTGAGCCCCACCAGCGAAAGGAGCCGGGGACGAAGCCGTCCGAGGTGGAGGTCCGCAC
>WGEM01000351.1 GCA_015492755.1 Gemmatimonadota bacterium
CCCGTGTGTCATCTCGGCGGTGGGTCATGGGACGCCCGAACTCCAGTCCGTGAAGGCTCGGCCGATACTCCAGGAGGCGGGAAGGACCCCGCCACTTCATCGTGCGCCGGAGCAAAGTACGGCGCCCGCAGGCATGGAAGCCACCAGGGGGCGCGTTCGTGTTCGTCATCATCGGACTCGTTGTCGTGTTCGGGAGCATCGTGGTGGGGTACACGATGCACCACGGCGAACTCGCCGTCCTGATCCAGGTCAACGAGATCATCATCATCTGCGGCGCCGCCCTGGGCTCGGTGATCATCGGGAATCCACTGCCCACCGTGAAGGCGATGTTCACGCAGAGCCTCGGCCTCCTGAAGCCCTCCCCGTACACGCGGGAGACCTTCACGGAGCTGCTGCAGGTGCTCTACGACATCTTCTACGCCGCACGGAAGGACGGGTTGGTGGGCATCGAGGCCCACGTGGAGAACCCCCACGAGAGCGAGATCTTCAACCGCTACCCCAGCTTCGCGCAGAACCATCACGCGGTCTCGTTTCTGGCCGATACCATGAAGGTGCTCCTCACCGGCGCGGTGGAGGACCACCACCTGGCGGAGATCCTCGACCTGGATCTGGAGCAGCACCACCACGAAGCCATGGCGGTGCCCACCCAGCTCCAGCACGTGGCCGACGCCATGCCCGGCTTCGGGATCGTGGCCGCCGTGCTGGGCGTGATCATCACCATGGGCAAGATCGGCGGTTCCGCCGAGGCGGTGGGCGAGTCCGTGGCGGCGGCGCTGGTAGGGACCTTCCTGGGGATCCTTCTGGCGTACGGCGTCATCGGCCCCATGGCGCAGGCGGTGAAGAGCCGCGTGGAGGCCGAAGAGCGCTACCTCTCCTGTATCCGCACCGCGCTCCTCTCCTTCGCCCGCGGTGATCCGCCCATCACGTCGGTGGAGTTCGCCCGGCGCAACATCGAGCCCGACGTGCGTCCCTCCTTCCAGGAACTGGAAGAAATGACGCGGCGGCGCGGGAAGGAGGGTTAGCCCGTGAGCGGCGGCAAGAAGGTCATCATCATCAAGAAGAAGAAAGGGGGGCACGAGGGCCACCACGGCGGCTCGTGGAAGGTGGCGTACGCCGATTTCGTCACCGCCATGATGGCGTTCTTCCTGGTGATGTGGATCATGAGTATGGACCAGGGCGTGAAGGACCTGGTCCAGGGCTACTTCCAGAATCCGGTGGGATTCAAGCGTAGCTTCTCCGGCGGCCGCAACATCCTCTCCCAGGGGAACTCCATTACGAACCTGGACATTCGCCGCACGGTGCTTCTGGAGCGGCGGCGTCAGGAGGAGGCGCGCTTTCGGGAGGCCGCCGAAGACATCCGCACCGCGCTGGATGAGGGACACCTCCTGGACGATGTGGGTGCCGAGGTGGACATCGTGGTCACCGACGAAGGCCTCCGCATCGAGATGATGGAGACAGGCAACGCCGAGGTCTTCTTCGATCGGTCCTCCGCGGAGCTCAAACCGACGCTGGCCAGGGTACTCCGCCTCATCGCCGAAAGAATCGGGGCGATGCACAACGGGATCGTGGTGGAGGGACATACCGACGCCACGCGCTTCGGCCGCTCCGGGTACTCCAACTGGGAACTCTCGGTGGATCGCGCCAACGCGGCACGGCGGATCCTTCTCGACGCCGGGCTGGGCGAGGAGCGCATCGTGGAGGTGCGCGGCTACGCGGACCGGCATCTCCGGAACCCGGAGGACCCCGCCGCGGCGGAGAACCGGCGGATCTCACTCCTGCTTCCCTATGACACGCCGGATCTGGAGGGACTGGAGCAGCGTGTGAACGAGCTCCTGGGCCGCAACGACTCGGGGGAGGCTGAGACGTCATCCGGAGCGGAGAAGCCATGACGGGCCGCGCCCGAGACGACCTGTATCAGGTGGTGGCCGCCGCGGTGGCGAGCCTCGGCTCCGCATTCGGACGTTCCACCGCCGGCGCGGTCCTCTTCTGGGGGGACCACCCTGAGGCCGAGGTGGTCCACGCTCGAGACCTTCCGGAGCCCATCTGTCGGGCGCTCAGCACCGCAGGCGGGCGCCACGTGGCGCGCGCCATCCGGAACGCCGGCGCGCCGCTGCGC
>WGEM01000352.1 GCA_015492755.1 Gemmatimonadota bacterium
ATCCGGGACGGGAGCTTCACGGGCGTACGCGCCGGTGAGGTGCTCCGCAAGACCGGCAGGCCGGGACGCGCTATCCGCCGTCCTTGAACCGGAACCTGCGCGCGGAGGGAGGCGCCGGCGCCTTCCTGCGCGCTGGCGGCGGGCGTCCACCTCCTCCCCAGACGAAGCCGGAGGGATGGGACGGCTTCCTGACGGACCCCGGCGGCGGCGGAGCTGCCGCGAAGCGGAAGCCGGAGGGGTGGGACGGCGGCTCCGGCGAGGGCTCGACCTGCTGGGGCTGAGCCCATCGGAACCCCAGGTTTTCCCCCGCCACGTCGTCGCCCCAGTGGAACCCCGAGTCGTGCGCCACCTGCTTGCCTGGAATCCAGTCGGGGCCCTTCCGGCCCACCGCCTGCCAGTTGCAGTCGGGACACCAGCGCAGTCCCAACCAGCGGTCGAAGGGGAGCAACCAGAGGGGCGCCACCAGCGGCTGTGTGGTGTGCGCGCAGATGGGACAGGTACGCCGCGTGGGGATGCGCATGACCCACATCGCCCCTGCTGCGAAGAGCAGGGCGAAGGTGAGCGTGAGGGTCAGCCAGGTCAGCATGGCATCGGCCAGGCGCGGGGTCGGGTCGGCGGCCTCTCCGCAGACCCCTCCTTCCACGATACACACACCCCGCCAGCCAGCGCCACAGTCATCATCCGGCGGGGGTGCACGCCTCCCCCCGCCGCGCTAGACTTGCGTGTTCCCGAGGTCCCAACGAGGAGGATGGACGAGTGGGTGCGCTGCGCGACTTTCTCGAACGGCACTACAGGCATTTCAACGCCCGGGAGGTGGTGGATGCTGCGCGGGCCTTCGAGGCCCACGTCGATGCGGGCGGCAAGATGCTTCTGGCCATGGCGGGCGCCATGTCCACCGGCGAGCTGGGCATCATCCTGGCCCGGATGATCCGGGAGGGGAAGATCCACGCCATCTCGTGCACCGGCGCCAACCTGGAGGAGGATGTCTTCAATCTGGTGGCGCACGACGACTACGAGGTCATCCCGTCGTGGCGTGAGCTCAGCGCCGCCGACGAGAAGGCGCTCTACGACCGGGGCATGAACCGTGTGACGGACACCTGTATTCCGGAGACGGTCATGCGCCACATTGAGGCACGTCTCCTCGAGGCGTGGCAGCGCGCGGCGGCGCGGGGCGAACGGAAGTCGCCCGCCGAATTCCTCTATGAGGTGCTGGACGACCCCGGGGTACAGGAGCACTTCCAGGTCGATCCCGCAGACTCGTGGCTCATCGCGGCCAGGGAGGCGGGAATCCCGGTGTACGCGCCCGGCTGGGAAGATTCCACGACGGGCAACATCTTCGCGGCCAACGTGATGATGGGGAAGTTGCCCGATCACTCCTGCGTGATCTCAGGAACGGAGCAGTTTCAGCACCTCATGGAGTGGTACGAGGAGAACCACGGCGGCGGGACCCACCCCTCCGTGGGATTCTTCCAGATCGGGGGAGGCATCGCGGGGGACTTCGCCATCTGCGCCGTGCCCTGTCTCATCCAGGATCTGCGGCGCGACGTGCCCGTCTGGGGATACTTCTGTCAGATCACCGACGCGCAGCCGTCGTACGGAGGCTATTCCGGCGCCCCCGCCAACGAGAAGATCACGTGGGGGAAGCTGGACGTGGACACGCCCCGCTTCAACATCAACTCCGACGCCTCCATCGTGGCGCCGCTCATCTTCGGGTGGGTGCTGGGCGATTGACGCGCCTCACCTCCGGAACGCGAAACGCACGCCGCGGTCGTCCAGGACCAGCGCGCCCGCCGACGCGCTCCCCCTCACCTCTCGACCGGTGTCGTAGCGCAGGGTGACGCCGCCGCCCGACGGATCGACGCGGTAGCGTCCCCTACGGTCCCGGCGGATCCAGCCCTCGTCAGGCGGGCGGCCTACACGCAGCGCGTAGCCGTCCTCGAAGGAACCGTCGGCGTGCAGGGTGACGCGGCGACCCACCAGGACGATGGCGGGCTCGGTGACGAACGTCACCGGCGGAGGCAGCCCGTCCACCGACTCCAGCTCATAGGTGCCGGCGGGACCGTCCTCAGGTCCCAGGAGCGCCCCGCAGCCCCAGGTAGCGGAGCTCACGCCGACGAGGAGCACCCCGATGCGCGCGAACAGATGCATGACTCGCGACCTCGTTGCGGTGACCGACCACCGGGGTGGGGCCTCATCGCCCTCACATGGAGTCTCGGCGCTGCCCTGGTGTGCGCTTGAGCGCGGGCGGGCGAGGGAGGCAGGTGCCCGACGCACCCGGTGGGTCAGGGCCCGCTCTCGGCCGCCAGGCGGAGGAGGCGCTGCGAAGGGACTTCCCCCACCAGCGCCTGCTCCACCTGGCCGGTGGACCAGGTGACCACCGGGACGCCGTTACCCTCCGCCCCGCGTGGCGACACGCGGGGCCTCCGGGGACGGGTCCCTTCTCTCGGGATGAGATAGTGGGAGATCTCCGCATCTCCCTGGCGGTAGACGATCATGGCCCCACGCTTCCCCTCCAGGAGGCAGATCTCGGCCCTGACCAGCCGGAGGCCAGCCGCCGAGAGCGGGCGAACCGTGATGCCCAGCTCCCGGCGGAGGAAGCGGGCTACCTCCTCCGGGCTCGACGTCTCGATGTGGTCCTGGCTCACCGCCCGCCGGAGATAGTCCTCCACGAACATGGAGGCTGCGGCGGCGGCTCCGTGTCCGGAGCCTTCCGCCGGTGCCGGAACCGGACCGGGCGCCAGCCAGAGGTAGGCGAGCCCCGCCGCCGCCAGGCACCACCAGAGCGCACTCGGCCGCCGGGTGTCGGCCATGCGGTCCAGCGAGGCCGCTCCCGCACTTCGGCGGCGGGCGTGGGCGAGCGTCTGAAAGACCCGCTCCCGGACGGCCAGGGGCGCGCGAAGCTGACGGATACGCTCGTACGCCTCCAGCACGGCGCGGTCCTGGGCCAGGAAGGCTTCACAGTCGGTGCACGTCTCCACGTGCCTCCGCGCCGCCTCCACCGCCCCGCCCACGAGCTTCGGTCGCTCGGGTGGCCAGAGGGTCGCGCGTGCCTCGCCGCAGTCCATCAGCCCGTCACCTCCCCCGGGAGGCGGCGGAGCGGTCGCCACCGCCTGCGGTGAGTGCGGCCAGCCAGCCCCTCCGGTGGGTGAGGAGGGCGGTGAGTCCCTCCCGATCCACGTCCAGCGAGCGGGCCGCCTCCGCGTACGGCCACCGCCGCAGCGTCACGAGCCAGAGCGCCGCCCTGGCCAGCGGCGGTACGACACGTGCGGCCCGGAAGAGTGCGTCCGGGGGGACCATGCGAAGCTGTGCTGGGTCCGGTTCCGGGAAGTCTTCTCCGGTGTACGCCGCCACCGCCCGGTCCTCGGGCGGGAGACCGCCCGCGAAACACCGGATGAGGCACTCTTCCATACACCGCCCGAACGAGGTGCCCGACATACCGTCCGCCGCGTACGCGGCAAACCCCCGGCTCGTAGCCTGGACCAGCAGATCTTCCGTGGCCCGGGCGTCGCCCGCCGTCAGGAAGAGGGCGCCCTGGTAGAGGGCGTCCAGCGCCCCGGCCAGCCGTTCTTCGAAGGTTTCGTGCATGCTTGAGCCTCGGTGTGTCCACCGCGAGGGCTTCGCTCCCCCGCGATCCGTTCTGGCCAATACGGAAGGCCCGGAAAAGGTTCTCGACGGAGAAGCTTGCCTCCCCACGCCGTTCACCCTATGGATGGAGCAGCTGCCCGATTCGTGGGCCGCGCGACACGCCGCAGCAGGGCCGAGCGGTTGGCCACGGCGCCGGGATGGCGCAGGCGAGACGTGACGCGGCATGGATGGGGCAGCGCGGACACGCGCTCCGCCGCTGGGCGGACCGAAGCGCGGTGCGTCGACCCCGCGTCGTGTCCGCAGCACAGGGTCGGCGGCTCTTCTCCAGGAGGAGGACATGCCACCGGGCAGTCAGCGGGCCCGGGGACCTGACGACCGGCGGTCCCCGGGCCTTCGTGCGCCTGGCTCACTCCCGGGGGAGGCGTGGGACGGGGAAATCGCGTATCATGGGGGCGGACGCCCAGGGACGCGGACGTACCTCCGGGAGCACGGATGCTCGAGCACGCTCACTCCATCGTGGTTCTCCTCACCGCCCGGTACTCCAACAAGCTCCTGGTTCTGGGACTCAGCGGCGGGGACGTGGAGGATGCGGTCCTCAGCGCGGAAGGGGCTCTGGTGGTTCGACCCGGCGTCGCGGTGACGGGCGCCCATTGCATCGAGACCGGAGAGGACCTGGTGCTGGACGAAGACTACGTCGTCTTCCACACCGATCGGCCCGCCACCTTCGTCGCCGAGTTCGTGCCGGCGCTGCGCACCGCGGTGGAGATGGTGGGGTGGCCCAAGGTCCGGGCGACGCTGCGCCAGTACCTGGAAGAGAAGGACGCGTGAGGAGCCGGCGATAGGACCGCCGCCCGGAGCTACGTCTCCTCGCCGTCGCCCGCCGTGATCAGCCCTGCGGCCTTCAGGACCTCCTCCAGTTCGCCGCGAAGGCGCTCCATCTGGTGGCGGCCCAGTCGCTGGCCCACCCAGCTCGCCCCGTGAAGGCCCGCCAGCACGCCGGCGCCAACCGCTGGCGCCCACAGGCCCCACGGGGGCTGCTCCGACGCCCACTGCACGTAGCCGAAGACCCCGCCCAGCACCGAGACGAACGCCACGCCGAAGTAGACGAACATGAACCCCGTCCAGACTTCCGGATCGGGAGTGTAGCGTCCGAAGAGGCGAGAGCGCCGGCCGTCGGCATCGATGCGGATGGAGAGGTGGGGCGACCAGATGCGCCGCTCTCCGGCGGGCACGTGGATCTCCGCCCACCGACCCTTCGAGCGCCAGCGCCCCCGAAGCGCCTCCGCGCACTCCAGCGCGTCCCGGAGCCGCCGGACGGCCTCGTCGCGTCCACAGGGGAGCGGGAGCGTGAAGGTGGGTCGGAGGGCAGGCCGGCTCATGGGACGGAGGCGGGAATCGGCGGCTACGAAATCGGTCCCGCCAGCCCCGCCTCCGCCAGCACCAGGAGGAGCGCTCGCTGAATGGCCAGGTGGCCGTCCCGGTTCACCCAGTACTCGTCCGGCGAATGTCCGCCGCCCCCGGCGCCGCCCCGGCCGATGGTCACCGCCGGAACGCCCAACGCGATGGGGATGTTGGAGTCGGTGGAGGACCGGGAGAGCACGCCGTCGACGCCGAAGAGCCGCGTCACCGCCAGCGCGCGCTGCACCAGCGGGCTCGAGGGATCGCCCTCGCCGGAGGGCCGGTCGCCGATCTTGTCCGTCACCACCGTCAGGGGCGGCCCGTCCCGCCGCAGCGCGTTTTCTTCCTCCAGGGCGCGGTCCACGGCGTCGAGGAACGCCCGCTCGATGCGCGCCAGCGCCTCGGGGCTCTCGGAGCGCATGTCCACCTCCATCCACGCCTCGAAGGGGATGGCGTTCACGGAGGTGCCCCCACCGATGCGGCCCACGTTGTAGCTGGTGCGCGGACCCCGCCGCGTGAGGGTGTCGGCCACGTCCTGGAAGGCGCGCACCGCGCGGGAGAGCGCGTGCGCCGGGTTGGCCAGCCCGAAGGCGCCCCAGGAGTGACCGCCGGGCCCTTTGAAGGTGACGCGGTAGCGCACCGAGCCCAGGCCCATCGTCACGAGGCGCGCCAGACCGCCGCCGTCCACGTCGATCCAGACGTCCGGCCAGTCGGCGCCTTCCCGGAAGAGATGCTTCATGCCCCTCAGGTCCCCCAGCCCCTCTTCGCCCACGACGCCCACGAACCAGATGTCATCCTCGGTCTCGATGGCCGCCTCCTCCAGGGCGCGGAGCACCGTGAGCACCACCACCAGGCCCCGGGTGTCGTCTCCCACGCCGGGGGCGAAGAGGGTGTCGCCCACCTGGCGCACCGTGACGTCCGTGCCCTCCGGGAAGACGGTGTCCAGATGTCCGCCGAAGCCCACGGTCCTCGCGCCGGTGCCGCCGCGGCGCAGCCCGATGACGTTCCCCACCTCGTCGATCCACACCGAGTCGGCGCCGTACGCCTCCAGTAGCTCCCCGAAGCGCCGCGCCCGCGCGTCTTCCTTGAAGGGAGGCGCGGGGATCTCGGTGAGCTCGATGAGGCGCTCCAGTGACCAGGCGTCCAGCGCTTCGATGCGGCGGAGCGCGTCCGCCACGGCGGGGTGAGCCATGAGCGCCTCCGCCTCCGCCACGTACCTCGGCTCCGGCGTCTGCGCCGCCGCCGCCCCGCCGAGGAGACCGCACGCCGACGCCAGGGCGGCGACGAGCAGGTTCCGGCGCGTCGCGGCCCGTGCGCTCGCCGCGGCGAGGGAGGGCCCCCGGCGCGCGGCGCGGAAGATGGGCTCAGGGTTCCGAACCGCCGCAGCGGCGGGAACGTGTGTCGTGGGCACGCCGACCTCCTGAGACGATTTTTTCGTTATCCTTAAGGGCTATACACCGAACGCCACCGCGACGCGCCGGAACGGCGGCGCGGCGGTGCGCCGCAACCTCAGGTACCGAACACGATGTCCATTCGCAATATCGCCATCATCGCGCACGTCGATCACGGCAAGACCACCCTCGTCGATCAGATGTTCCGCCAGGCCGGTGTCTTTCGCGACAACCAGGCCGTGGAGGAGCGCGTGATGGACTCCAACCCGCTGGAGCGCGAGCGGGGAATCACCATCCTGGCCAAGAACACCGCCGTGGAGTGGCGCGGCGTGAAGATCAACATCGTTGACACGCCCGGCCACGCCGATTTCGGCGGCGAGGTGGAGCGCATCCTGCGCATGGTGGACGGCGTGGTGCTGCTGGTGGACGCGGCGGAGGGGCCCATGCCCCAGACGCGCTTCGTGACGCGCAAGGCGCTGGAGCTGGGGCTGCAGCCGGTGGTGGTCATCAACAAGGTGGACCGTTCCGACGCCCGCCCCCACGAGGTGCACGACGAAGTCCTGGAGCTCTTCATGGACCTGGAGGCTTCCGACGCGCAGCTGGACGCCCCCTTCCTCTACGCGGTGGGTCGTGACGGATGGGCCTCACCTGATCCCGACGTGGAGGGCGGGGACCTCACCCCCCTCTTCGATACCATCGTGTCGCACGTCCCGGCGCCCCGGGTGGATCCCGACGGTCCATTCCAGATGCTGGTGTCCACGCTGGACTACTCCTCCTACGTGGGCCGCATCGCCATCGGCCGCATCGAGCGGGGCAGGGTGCGCGTGGGCGACCGGGTCTCGCTCCTGGCGCTGGGGGATCCGGGCCCGGTCACCGATCCCGCGCAGGTGGAAGACGCGCGGGTCTCAAAGCTCTACACCTTCCGCGGGCTGGAGCGGATCGATGTGGAGGAGGCGGTGGCGGGCGACATCGTGGCGCTGGCCGGGCTGGAAGGGGTGGAGATCGGCAAGACCGTCACCCATCCGGAGCACCGCGAACGCCTCCGGGGCATCGCGGTGGAAGAGCCCACGCTCTCTGTGGACTTCACCGTGAACAATTCCCCCTTCGCCGGACAGTCGGGGCAGTACGTCACCACCCGTCAGCTCCGGGAGCGTCTCTATAAGGAGCTGGAGCGCAACGTGGCCCTCCGCGTCGAGGAGACCGATCAGCCCGACACCTTCACGGTGTCGGGTCGCGGTGAGCTGCACCTCACCATCCTCATGGAGACCATGCGGCGGGAGGGCTACGAGTTCCAGGTCTCCCGGCCGCGGGTGGTGACGCGGCGCAGCGGCGACGGGACGCTCCTGGAGCCCTACGAGGAGGCGGTGGTGGAGGTGCCTTCCGACATGGTTGGGACCGTCATCGAGAAGCTGGGCTCTCGGCGCGGCGAGATGACCGAGATGCGCCCCATGGGTGACTCCGGCACCACCCGGCTCCGCTTCCGGATCCCCGCCCGTGGGCTCTTCGGGTACCGCTCCGAGTTCCTCACCGACACCCGGGGCGAGGGGATCCTGCACCATCAGTTCGACTCGTGGGGGCCCTGGGCGGGGCCCATCAAGGGTCGTACCCGCGGCGTCCTGGTGGCGGACCGGGAAGGGAAGGCGGTGGGCTTCGCGCTCTTCAACCTGCAGGAGCGGGCCACGATGTTCGTCTCGCCGGGGGATCCCTGCTACGCCGGAATGATCGTGGGGGAGAACGTCCGCACCGACGACATGGACGTGAACGTGAGCAAGGAGAAGAAGCTCACCAACATGCGCACCACGTCGTCCGACGAGAACATCAAGCTGGAGCCGCCGCGGCGCATCACGCTGGAGTATGCGCTGGAGTTCATCGCGGACGACGAACTCATCGAGGTGACGCCGGACGCGATCCGGCTGCGCAAGCGCATCCTGGACGCGAATCAGCGCAAGAAAGCCGCAAAGCGTACCGCGCAGGCTCAGGCGGGCTGACGCCCGGGCCGTCCGGACGGTTGCCGGTCTCGGGGGCGGGGCGTAGCCTCCCGGCCTCCCATCGAGCGGTCCTGAATAAAGGTGCCGCATGACCCGCGCCCCGGGGCTCACCGCCCGCTCTGTTCTGTTTGTCTCGCTTCTCGCGGCATTCGCGCCGTCTCACGCCACGTCTCAGCCCCGCCGCTGCCCCGTGCCGGACGACTGTCCCACGACGGCGGCGGTGGACAACGGCTTCACGGCCCACACGCGCAGGGACGAAATGTGGGACTACCTCCAC
>WGEM01000353.1 GCA_015492755.1 Gemmatimonadota bacterium
AGCCGGTCCCACCCCTCCCGGTACACGCTGGGGAAGCGCGCCAGATAGCCGGGGTAGGCGCGGCGCGCTTCCTCCAGGCGGGCGCGCTCCAGCGTGACGAGCGCCAGCGGCTCGGCGGTCTCCAGGAGGACCTCGCCGAAGGGGTCGATGGCCACCGACGGGCCGCCGATGGAGGCGCCGAGCTCGGGACGCGGCCGGTTCACGGAGATGACGTAGGTGGCGGACATGATGGCCTCGGCGCGGAGGATGAGGCGCCAGCGCGCGTACGTCTCGGGCGGGGTGGCGCGGGGCGCCAGCACGACATCGGCGCCGCCTGCGGCCAGGAGCTGGAAGCCCTCGGGCCGGTTCACGTCCGAGCAGATCTGCATCCCCACCGGCCAGGGAAGCACGCCCTGGACCACCTCCGGCGGGGACGCGCCGGGCACGTAGTGGCTGGTCTCCCAGTACCCCTCCTCCTCCGGCAGATGGATCTTCCGGTAGTGGGCGGCCAGGCGTCCGTCGGGGGTGAAGAGGAGCGCGGTGTTGAAGCGCTTCCCGGAGGCGGGATCGCGGACGATGGCGCCTCCCAGGAGCGCGACCTTGGCCGCTCCGGCGGCCTGCGCCTGAAGGCGGTGCCGGGGCCCTCCGGGAGGTTCGGCGTCCTCGTCCTGCGCCTCCTTCGACGCGGGAGACCACGGGTTGAGGGGCAGCTCCGGGAGCACTGCCACGTCGGCCCCTTCGGCCGCGGCGGCGCGCAGCAGCTCGGTGAGGCGCCCGCCCTCCGGGTCGTCGTGGAAGACTTCGGTGACCAGGGCGACGCGGAGCGTGGGAGCGTTCATGGGTGAGGACGGTCCGCCAGTTCGCCCACGATGAGTCTATGGTTCATTCGGAGCCTCCGGTCCAGGGTACACAGGGGCACCCTGCGGGCCTCGCTGTGGGCCGCCAGGAGCCGGTCGAACGGGTCGCGCGTCCACGAGAGGGGAAGTGCCTTCTCGACGAGCGGCACCAGCGGCACCTCATCCAGAATGAAGCGCGGATCGCGGGACACGGCTGCGACGAATCTGTCCTGACGAACCTCCAGTCTGCCCACCTCGGCCAGGAACTGGATCTCGAGCAGCGACACGGGGGAGAGTCCCCAGGGACGATATCGCTCAAGCCACGGGTACGCGTCGAGTCGTGGAACGTCCAGCACTACCCAGAGGAGGAAATGCGTGTCGAGGAGTGCCTTCAATCCCCGTCCTCGGTCTGAAGATGGAGATCGGACTCGGGGCCTTCCCACCTCCACGTCCAGCGCTCCGCGCACTCCACGTCGGGCACCCGGAGGATCGACGTGTAGTCGGGTACGGCCTCACCGCTTGGAGACGGATCTTCGCGCCGCAGCACGATCCGGAGGCCGTGCCGTTCAATCCAGACCACCTCTCCCGCCGCCACCTCGTCGAGGAGGCGGAACCAGTTCCTCCGGGCGTCGGAAGCCGTGAAGGGATGCGCGCCGGCCGTCCAGCAGGAGCCGGTCCCGGATCATTTCTCTGATCCCCACCGACACGATGGCCGAATCGGCCGCCAGGTGCTCCACGGTGACCGAAAGGAGCGCAACGCCCTGGGGGAGCGTACACCGGCGGGCTTCGGGGACGGCCTGATCGGGCCCGCAGGTGAGCCAGGCGCTTCGCGCTCCCGCAACCGCACCGAGGCGTGCCGCCAGCTCGGAATCACGCACGCCTGTCCGGTCTCCCTTGACCAAGACGAGACGCCTTGGGCCCGAAGGGCCGGCCCGGGCCGAGTCTCTACTGGCAAGCAGGTGCGTCGCGGCCACGAACGCCACGTCCGTCTCCCTTTGGGCAGAGCCGGGCGGCACAGCGACGAGCGTCATCGCACACGCCAGAATGAGGCCACGCAGCATGACTGACCTCCGCCTCCTCAATGATCGGCCAGGGTGAGCCCCGCGTCCAGGAACCGCTGAAAGTGACCCGGATCGCTGGTGGCCAGGACACCGCCGTCGAGCATCGCCGTGGCCGCGATGAGGCAGTCGGCGAGGCTTCCTCTCCGGCGTCCCGCGTGGTTGAAGAGTCCCGCGGCTTGGGCTGCCTCATCCTCTCCCACCGGAACGACTCGCTGAACCAGTCTGCGCGCCACGCCTTCCACTTCACGGTCCATCGGGCCGCATAGGAACTCACACCACGCCACTGCTGAGACCGCGAGGGCGTGGCGATCCGAGAGCCACTCCGTCAGTCGGGCGGCTTCAGGCGAGCCCGGGAGAAGCGCCCGGATGAGGAAGCTCGTGTCCAGATGGATGGGTGCAGAAGCCGGCCGGATCACGGGCGCCAGTTGCGAAGCGCCTGCGCCTCACGGACCCAGGCGTCGACCTTCTCCGGCGTCAGCGCCAGGCGCTCCTGGAGCTCCTGGAGCGCCGCCAGAGAATCGGATGCGCGGTCGAGCTCCTCCACGCGGGCGGCCGCCTCCACGACGCGCCGGACCACTTCCGACTTGGACACACCCCAACGCTTGGCGAGGCGGTCGAGGGATTCCACGGTTCCGGGGTCGAGCGCGAACGTCGACCGGATCGTCTTCCTGGCCATGTCTGATGTTATGGCCATAACATCACCCCCGCAATCACCGGCGGAGCAGGCCGGCCTCGGCTGAGCTCCGCCGCTCCCATCCGTCTGCGAGAGAATGTGGCGTCCGGAGCCGAGCGTGACGATGGCGCGTTGCGGCGTCCGCGCCGCTTGCCCTACGAGCTCGTCCCGAACTCGATCCCCTGCGCCAGCGGGAGGTCGGTGCTCCAGTTCACGGTGTTGGTCTGTCGGCGCATGTAGGCCTTCCAGGCGTCGGAGCCCGACTCCCGGCCCCCGCCCGTCTCCTTCTCGCCGCCGAAGGCTCCGCCGATCTCGGCGCCGGAGGTGCCGATGTTCACGTTGGCGATGCCGCAGTCCGATCCCCGGTGCGACATGAAGTGCTCCGCCTCGCGCACGTGGTCGGTGAAGATGGCGGAGCTCAAACCCTGCGGGACGTCGTTGTGGATACGGATGGCCTCGTCCAGCTCCTCCACCGCCTCTGCGGGCGTGGCGTCGGGGCTCCCGTACTCGATGATGTAGAGGATGGGCGCGAACGTCTCCGTCTGCACGATCTCGTAGTGGTTGTCGGCGGTGGCGATGGCCGGCCGCACGTACCGTCCGCCGGGGTAGGCGTCGCCCTCCAGCACCTCGCCGCCGTAGAGCACCTCGCCGCCCTCCTCCTTGAGCTTCGCCAGCGCCGCCTGCATCTGCTCCACCGCGCCGCGGCTGATGAGGGGACCCATGAGGGTGTTCTCGTCCAGCGGATCTCCGATGCGGATATCCTCATACGCCCGCACCAGGCGCGAGACCAGTTCGTCGCGTACCGTGCGGTGCACGATGATACGCCGCGTGGTGGTGCAGCGCTGTCCGG
Source organism: Gemmatimonadota bacterium (assembly GCA_015492755.1). Classification (GTDB taxonomy): domain Bacteria; phylum Gemmatimonadota; class Gemmatimonadetes; order Longimicrobiales; family Gaopeijiaceae; genus S146-37. Next base: position 3,400 of record WGEM01000353.1, read on the forward strand.
CGGTGCCCACCGCGCCGAAGAGGATGGCTGGGATCGCCAGATCCAGGTTGGCATGGGGCGTCACCACGATGGCGTTGTTGCCCCCCAGCTCCAGGATGGTGCGCCCCAGGCGCTTGCCCACCACCTCCGCCACCCGGCGGCCCATTCGGCACGAGCCGGTGGCGGAGACCAGCGGCACGCGCCGGTCGTGCAGGAGCCGCTCGCCGATGGTGGGGCCCTCGCCCACGATGAGCGAGAAGATGGCGGGGTCCACGCCGTTGGCCTCACAGACCTCCGCGGCCATCTTCGTCACTGCCACCGCGGTGAGGGGCGTGCGCTCCGACGGCTTCCAGAGCACCGCGTCGCCGCAGACGGCGGCGATGGCGGCGTTCCACGACCACACCGCCACCGGGAAGTTGAAGGCGCTGATGACGCCCACCACCCCCAGCGGGTGCCACTGCTCCCGCATGTGGTGGTCGGGCCGCTCGCTGGCCATGGTGAGGCCGTAGAGCTGGCGGGAGAGACCCACCGCGAAGTCGCAGATGTCGATCATCTCCTGGACCTCGCCCTCGCCCTCGGCGCGGATCTTGCCCATCTCCAGGGTCACCAGCGCGCCCAGCGCCGCCTTGCTCTCCCGGAGCCGGTTGCCCAGTTGGCGCACCACTTCACCCCGCTTCGGCGCGGGCACCCTCCGCCACGCAAGGAAGGCCTCCTGCGCCCGCTCCACGATGGCGTCGTACTCGGCCTCGCTTACCTGGCGCACCGAGGCCAGGCGCGTACCGTCGATGGGGGTCTCCACGTCGATGACGGGCCCCGAACCCTTCCAGGTGCCGTCGAATCCGCCGGGGTTCTCGTCTTCCAGGCCAAGGGCCTCCAGGATCTCTTTTCGGGTCATGATGCTCAGTGGGTGTGGCTCGTGCGGTGATCCGTCGCGTCAGTCATGACAAGTCTCATGCAGGGCGCGGATGAGGGGAAGGGGTGGCGCGGCGCCTCTCGAGTTCCTCACCCACCGCCTGGCCATCGTCGCGAGCCCAGCCGTCCTCGAGGAGTACGAGCGGTTTCTCGAGACGCTCGACGCGCCGGAGGAGCGAGGCGACTTGACGGTTGCGGATATGAGCCGTATTTCGCACGCACTGGCCCGTCTGAGCGTGCGCATCCGCGAAGATCTCATCGGCGAGCTGGACGAGAGGCAGACCGAATACACGGCCGCCCAGATCGCCCGCCAGATCGAAGAGAACATCGAAGAAGCGCTGGACTGAGGGGCGCCCCACCAACCGCCGGGAGGTCACGACATGGAAATGGAAGCGCTGATCTACCTCCTGATCAACGTCGTGGTCCTGTGGCTCGTCTGGATGGATGCCACGCGCCGGGGCGCGATTCGGTGGCTGGCCACGCTCATGGTCACCATCGTCCCGTGGCCCGTGGGGGTGTTCGCGTACGTCTACGCGAGGCCGAAGCGATTGGGTCCGGGCTCCGCCACGCCGGACTGAGGCTCCCGTCGGCGACGGACGCACGCCGCTCCCGGCGACGCACTGCCACCGGGTCCCCTCAGGAGAGGACCGTGAAGCCGCCCTCTCCCCCCAGGGCGGTATCGAAGGTGGCGGTATCCTGGCATCCGGCGGCGTGGTTCACCTCGCCGATGAGGAAGTCTGCAAGGTCCGCCCGCCCCGCCCTGTATCGAGGCAGCGCTCGCCACACGTGGTCACGGTGCTCGATCTCGAACTGCTGGGTCAGGAGCAGTTTCTCCAGCGCGTCGGCGATCTCCCCTCGTTCATATCCGTACGCCGACTCCAGAACCCACACGGTCTCGCACAGGACGATCGTGCTGAGGTAGATGGGCTGATCCTCTTCGACGGCCGCCGTGATGAGCGCTGCCACCGCCTCGGCCTGGCGGGCGTCGTCCCGCACCAGGAATCGGACCAACACGTTGGTGTCGAAGCCTCTCACCGCTCGAGCCCGTGGCGCCGGCGGATGGCCCGGTTCATCTCGTCCACAGAAACCGGGGGTCGTCCCGGCCGGTGCAGCACACCGTGCAGCTCCCGGATGTCGTAGGTGGCGGGTCGCATCACCACGCGCCCCGCGTCGTCGACCACGTACTCGATCCGCTGACCGGGCCGGAGCTTCAGGTACTCCCGGATCTCCTTCGGGATGGTGGTCTGGCCCTTGGTGGTGAGGGTGGAGCGCGCCATGGTCCTTACCTTTATTGCGAATCCTTACATCACGGTAAGGCAACAGTCTCTGCGCGGCAAGGTGTGCGCCTGCCTCCGTGTCATCCTGTCCGCCCGGCGGCCTGGCGCCCACGGCCCTTCCGCCGCTCCAGCCCCCGGAGGATGTCCTCCATCAGGCACCAGCGGGTGATGCCCGACTGGAGGAGGTTGGCGCCCACGAAGGCGGTGAAGAGGAGCCACCACGGGCTCACCCACACCGCCATCGCCAGCGAGATGAGGATGAAACTGCCTGCGATGATACGGATCTTCCGTTCGATGCTCATGTCTGTCCTCCTGAGCGCACGGCGCGCTCGATGTCCACCATCATGGCGTGAATGGGGTGTCTCGGATCGGCACAGTCCCGGCAGCCCTCCACCGCTTCCAGCACTCGCCGGGCATCGGCTTCGGGGAGCACGGAGAAGATCATGGAGGAGTGATACGGCGGGACCTCGCCGTACCAGCCGGCGGTGCCCTGGCCGTGTCCCTCCAGCTCCAGACGCGAGTAGGTCTGTACACCCGCCTCCTCCAGGAGGCGGAGCACGGTGGGTTCGTCGTCCTCGAGGTACAGCAGAAAGATGAGCTTCATGACGCGCTCCCTCCCGCGGTGCGGGAACGGGTGAGGAAGTAGATGCCGGGCACCACCACCAGCGTGAGCGCGGTGGAGGCGATGGCGCCGGTGACCAGGGCCACGGCGAGGCCCTGGAAGATGGGATCGAAGAGGATCACCACCGCGCCGATGACCACGGTGCCGGCGGTGAGGAGAATGGGCCGGGCGCGCACCGCACCGGCCTCCAGCACGGCGTCGGCCAGCGGCACTCCGGCGTGCAGCCGGGCCTCCAGGTAGTCCACCAGGAGGATGCCGTTGCGTACCATGATCCCCGCCAGCGCGATCATCCCGATCATGGACGTGGCGGTGAAGAAGGCGCCGAAGATCATGTGTCCCGGCGCGATCCCGATGAGCGTGAGGGGGATGGCCGCCATCATCACCAGCGGTGTACTCAGCGAGCCGAACCACCCCACGATGAGGACGTAGATCAGGAGGAGCGCCCCGGCGAAGGCGATGCCCAGGTCCCGGAACACCTCATAGGTGATCTGCCACTCGCCGTCCCACTTCAGCACGGGACGTTCGGTGGCCAGCGGCTGCCGGGCGAAGAGACGGCCCAGCGGGGCGTCACCCGCCACGCGCACCTCATCCAGCTCCTTCTCCAGGTCCAGGATGGCGTAGACGGGGCTCTCTTCCTCTCCCGCCACCTCCGCCATCACGTAGACCACGCGCTTTCCGTTCTTGCGGTCGATGACCTGGGGGCGCTCCACCTCGCGGCTCCGCACCAGCTCGCCCACCGGAACCAGCTCGCCGGTGCGCGACGCCAGGCGCACGCGGCCCAGACGGTCGGCGCGGGCGCGCTCCGACTCGGGGAGCGTGACCCGGAGGGGCACCGGCCCCCGCCACGCGGCGTCGTGCACCGAGGTGACGGCGGGACCTGAGGTGAGCGTCATGAGGGCGCCCACCACGTGATCCTTGCCCACGCCGGAGAGTGCCGCCTTTTCGGCGTCCACCTCCAGGCGGAGCTCCCGCTGCGGTGCCGCCAGAGAGATGTCTACGTCCACCACCGAGGGGTGCGCTTCGAAGCGGCGCATCACCTCGCGGGCCACCCGCTCCCGCTCCGCCTCGTCGTCGCCGTAGATCTCCGCCACCAGCGTGGAGAGCACCGGCGGTCCGGGCGGCACTTCCACCACCTTCACCCGCGCACCCGTACCGGAGCGGCGCGCCACCTCCTGCACCAGCGGGCGGAGCGCCAGCGCCACGTCGTGGCTCTGCGCGCGGCGCTCGCCCTTGTCCACCAGGTTCACCTGGATGTCCGCCACGTGCGCGCCCCGGCGCAGGTAGTAGTGGCGGATGAGGCCGTTGAAGGTGATGGGTGCGGCGGTGCCGGCGTAGAGCTGCATGTCTGCCACCTCCGGGAGCGAGGCGGCGGCGCGGCCCAGGTCCTGCGCCAGCGCCAGCGTCCGCTCCAGCGAGGTGCCTTCCGGCATGTCCACCACGATCTGGATCTCGTTCTTGTCGTCAAAGGGGAGCATCTTCACGTGCACCCACCCCACGGCGAAGGCGCCGGCGGCCGCCAGCAGGAGCGCGAAGACCGCACCCAATGAGATCCAGAGGCGCTTCGGTCGCTCCAGGAGGGGCCGCATCAGCGACGCGTAGAGCCGGTATGTTTTCGTGCGCTCCAGGACGTAGGCCGGCTCGGAGGAGTCCTTTCCGACGCCCACTTCGTCCTCATGTGCGCGACCCAGCAGCTTGTACGCCAACCAGGGCGTGATGGTGAGGGCCACGCCCAGGCTGAAGAGCATCGCCACCGTGGCGCCGATGGGCATGGGGCTCATGTAGGGCCCCATGAGTCCGCTCACGAAGAGCATGGGGAGGACCGCGGCGATGACGGTGAGGGTGGCAAGAATCGTGGGGTTGCCCACCTCGTCCACCGCCGCGCGGGCGGCGGAACGGAGCGGCCGGTCCCGCATCTTGAAGTGCCGCTCCATGTTCTCCGCCACGATGATGGAGTCGTCGATGACGATCCCCGTGACGAAGATGAGCGCGAAGAGCGTCACACGGTTGAGCGTGTATCCGAAGATCTGATAGACGAAGAGCGTGAGGGCGAAGGTGACGGGCACCGCCATCATCACCACCAGCGCGCTCCGCCATCCCATGCTCAGGAGGATCACCAGCCCCACCGCCAGCACCGCCATCCCCAGGTGCTCCTGGAGCGTCACCACCTTGTCGCGGGCGGTCTCACCGTAGTTACGGGTGACACGCACCTGCACGTCGTCGGGGATGAGGCGCCCCTCGAGCTCGTGAAGCCGGGCCTCCAGCGCGCGACCCAGGAGGGTGGCGTCGGCGCCGGGCCGCTTGGCCACCGCCAGCGTCACCATGGGTGCCCACGGGCCGCCTGCGTCGGCGTGGAAGGTGTACTGCGTCACCTCGCCGGCGCCGTCGATGACGCGCGCCACGTCCCGCACCTGGACCAGGGCGCCGTCGCGCACGTCCAGCACCACGGAGGCCACGTCCTCGGCGCTGGCGAGGAACGGCCCCGCGCTCACGCGGAGGACTTCTCCGCCGGCGCTGAGCGGCGGCGATTCACGCCGCACGTTCTCGGCGCGCAGGCGCTCCACCACCTGCATGGGATCGATGCCGTACGTGGCCAGGCGCTCCGGGTCCAGCTCCACGCGGATCTCCCGCGGGTAGCCGCCCACGACGTCGATCTCCCGGACGTCGGGTACCTCGGAGAGGCGGACCTGGAGCTCCTCGGCCAGCGTCCGGAGCGTGCCCGGATCCAGCGAATCCGACGAGAGCACCACAGTGAAGAAGGGCACGTCGTCGATGGTGACCGTCTTGATGAGGGGAAAGCCCAGCTCCGGAGGCATTCGATCCATGTGGTCCAGGAGCGCGCTGTGGAGGCGCACCAGGCTCTCCTCCATGTCGCGCCCCACCTCGTAGCGCACCGTCACCAGCCCGAATCCGGGTTCGGCGTGGCTGTAGACGTACTCCACGCCTTCGATTCCCTGGAGGACCTGCTCCAGCGGGATGAGCACGCGATTCTCCACCTCCTCCGGCTCCGCGCCGGGGAGGGGAAGGTAGAGATCCGCCAGCGGCACGATGATCTGGGGCTCCTCCTCCGACGGCATGGTGGTGAGCGTCCAGATGCCCAGACCCAGCGCCGCCGCCATGAGGAGGGGCGTGAGTTTGGACTCCATGAAGAGGCCGGCGAGTCGGCCCGCCACGTTCTCCTTCACGGCCGCACCTCCCCCATCTCATGCCCGTCCCATGGCTTCCGCCGGACGGATCCCACCGGCGTGCCGTCGGTGAGCTCGGCCGCCGGTCGGCGCACCACCGTCAGCGTGGGCGCCGGCGCACCGAGGAGCTCCACCGCGTCTCCGTCGCGTCGGCCCAGTCGCACCCAGCGTAGCCGCAGCGTGTCACCCTCCAGTGCGAAGACGCCGCTGAGCTGACCCCGGCGCACGACGGCGTCGGCGGGAATCCAGAGCGAAGGGGATGCGCCGGATTCGGTGCCCGGCCTCCCCACGCGCACGCGCACGAAGGACCCGGGAAGGAGGGAGCTCGCTTCACCCGCTCCCGCGTCCAGTCGCGCCTCCACGCGGAAGGTGCGACTGGCGGCGCCCAGCGCCGGCACCACGCGGGTGACGCGGGCCTCCGCACGGCCGCCCCCCGTCGTATAGACCTCCAGGACGTCCCCCGTCTCCACCGAGCCGTACCGTGCGGCGGGGAGGTCTGCCACCACCTCAAGTTCTGTGGGCGCCACCAGCGTGAGGAGCGGCCTCCCGGGCGTGGCCAGGTCACCCTCGTCCACCGTGCGTGCGGTGACCACGCCGCTGAAGGGCGCCCGCACCACCGCGTACGCCATCTGCGCGCGGGCGGCGGCCTCCCGTGCCCGGGCGGCCTCCAGCGCCGCCTCCGCCTGGTCCAGCTCCTGGGCCGAGGCCGCGCCGTCCGCGGCGAGGCGCTCCAGCCGACGGTAGGCCCGCTCGGCCACCTCCCGTGCGGTGCGGGCCGCGTCCAGCGCGGCCTGGAGGTCGGCGGAGTCCAGCGTCAGGAGCGCCTCGCCCTCGCGTACCCGGGAGCCGGCATCGACGTGGACGCGGGCCACCGTTCCGGCGATCCGTGTGGCGATCTCCGCGGTGCGCCGGGAGCGCACCTGTGCAGGGAAGAGGTTACTCCCGGATGTGCTCCAGGCCTCGGTCACCGTTACGTCGGCGGGGGTGGTAGGCGGGGGAAGCCGTCCCGGCTCCTCCGATCCGCAGGCGGCGGCGCCCAGCAGGAGCGCGGCCAGCGCGGTGCTTCGCGCGAGGGTGCGGGACGGTGGCCGCCCCGCACCCTCGCGCGAA
>WGEM01000354.1 GCA_015492755.1 Gemmatimonadota bacterium
AGGATGTACATGACGTACGATCCGCTGCGCGCGAAGGCGAAGGTGGCGGTGTTCACCGCCATGGGCGTGGTGGCCGGGCTGGGCATCGCCAGCGGACTGGGGTGGACCCACCCGGCGGCCAATATTCCGGCCCTGGACGATGAGGCGCAGATCACCACCGCCTCGGTGAAGACGGCGCTGGAGGTGAGCGAGGCCTTCACCACGGTGTCCGAAGCGGTGACGCCGGCGGTGGTGCGCATCGAAAGCAAGCGCACCGTAGAGCACACCGCCCAGCGCATTCCTGCACCCTTCAGGGAATTCTTCCGTATTCCGGAAGACGAGGAGATGCCGCCCCCGGCTGCGGAGATCGCCGGCGGGAGCGGGTTCATCGTCTCCGACGACGGGTACATCCTCACGAACAACCACGTGGTGGAAGACGCCGAGGAGATCCTGGTGTACTTCGCGGACCGGCGCGTCTTCGAGGCGTCCATCGTGGGGACGGATCCCTTCACCGATGTGGCGGTGATCAAGGTGGACGTGGACGAGGAGCTGCCCCACCTGTCGCTGGGCGACTCCGACGACGTTCGCGTGGGCGAGTGGGTGCTGGCCATCGGGAACCCGGGCTTCAGCTCCACCCGACTGGACTTCACGGTGACCTCGGGCATCATCAGCGGACGGGGACGTCCGCTGCAGCTCCTGCAGGACGAGCTGCGGCGCGACCCCCGGTATCGCCGGCTCTCCGGGTTCGCCATCGAGGACTTCATCCAGACCGACGCGGTGATCAACCCCGGCAACTCCGGCGGTCCGCTGGTGGATCTGCGCGGCCGCGTCATCGGCATCAACTCCGCCATCGCCTCCACCACGGGCTCGTATCAGGGCTACAGCTTCGCCATCCCCATCAACCTGGCCCGCCGGATCATGGAGGACCTGATCCGCTACGGCCACGTGAAGCGCCCGCGCATCGGCGTGGAGATCACCGGCGTGGCGGCGGAGGACGCGGAGGTCTACGGGCTCCCCTCGGTTTCCGGGGTGCTGGTGCAGACCGTCCAGGATGACGGCCCTGCGTCCGGGAAGCTCCAGCCCGAGGACGTCATCGTGGCCATCGACGGTGAACCGGTGGGGTACGTGGCGCAGCTCCAGGCGAAGATCGCCGAGCGCCACCCCGGGGATCGGGTGACGCTCACCGTGTACCGCCACCAGCGCCCCATCGAGGTGGAGTTGCGTCTGGACGAGGCTCCGCTCAACGACATCCCGCCGCGGGTGACGGAGCGATCCACCCACGCCGAGGAACGGCTGGGAATCCGGGTGGAGGAACTCGACGCCGAGCTGGCTCGGGAGCTGGGCTTCGACGACGCCGACGGCGTGGTGCTGGTCCAGGTGATTCCCGGGAGCCCCGCCGCCCGCAGGGGGGTGGCCGGCTTCCGCGGTACACGCATCACACAGATCAATGACGCGCGGATTCGCAGCACCGAGGACGTGCGCGAGGCACTGGAAGCGGTGGCGCCGGGTGAGATCGTCTCGCTGCACTTCGAGGCACCGGACGGCACCACCCGGGTGGTGAACGTGCGGATGCCGCGGTAAGACGCGCATCTCCCGCACCGCTGGAGCCCGTCCGTCGCCGGGTCGCGTTGAACCCGCGCGACGGACGGGTTTATCTTTCGCCAGCCCGGCGAAAGTGGCGGAACTGGTAGACGCGCGGGATTTAGGATCCCGTGGCCTCGTGCCGTGGGGGTTCGAATCCCCCCTTTCGCACTCCGGTTCCCATCATCCCGGCCCGGTGGGCCGACCGTTTCCCCGAACACGCGGACGTCGCCACGAACGGCGCCGACGCCAGGACATATGACCATCGACGTATCCCGTCTTCGCATCTCCGTCACGGAGAAACCACGCTGGCGCCGCAGCCTGAGCGTCACGATTCCGTCGGACATCGTGCGCGCCGAGGAGCGCAGGGCGGCCCAGGCGCTGGCGCGGCGAGCCAACCTCAAGGGCTTCCGAAAGGGCCGGGTGCCCTCCAAGCTCATCGAGTCCCGCTTCAAGGGCTCTCTCAGGCAGGAGGCGCTGGACCGGCTCATCGGGGAGGCCTTCCGATCGGCCGTCCAGGCTGAGGAGCTCCGCCCCATCAGCGAGGGCGAGCTGCGTGACCTCTCGTACGAACCCGACCAGGACCTGGTCTTCGAGATCGAGTTCGACGTGGAGCCCACCTTCGAACTCTCCCGCATGGGCGGCTTCACGGTGGCGCGCCCCGCCGCCGAGGTGGACGAGGCCTCCGTGGACGCGGTCCTCCAGAGGCTCCGGGAACAGCAGGGCGTCTGGACGCCCCGGGAGTCCGGCGCACCCGGTGAGCACGACCTGGTGAAGGTCCGCATCGCGCGCCTGGACGACGCAGACACCGACGAGGGCGCCGAACCGGAAGGCCGGGAGTATGAATTCGTCCTGGGCCAGGGAGACGCCATTCCGGACATCGAAGCCGCCATCCGCTCGCTGGAGGTGGGAGGTGAGGGCGACTTCGACGTCACCTTCCCGGACGACTTCCCCGCCGAAGAGCGGCGCGGCGTGACGGAGCGCGTGCGCATCGCGCTCCTGGGGCGCAAGACGCTGGAGCTCCCGGAGCTCGACGACGACTTCGCGCGCCAGGTGGGCGACTTCGAATCGCTGGAGGACCTCCGCGCCCGGATCCGCGAGGATCTGGAGAAGGAGGCGCGGGAGAAGGCGGATTCGGCGGTGCGGGGTCGGCTCCTGGACATGATCGTGGAGGCGAACCCCTTCGAGGTGCCCGACTCCATGGTGGATCGATACCTGGAGGGTCTGCTGGGCGAGGAACACGGGATGGACCCGCAACGTTTGCATGAGGTGCGGGAGGCCCTGCGGCCGGAGGCCGAGCGCGCGGTGAAGCGGATCCTGGTCATCGAACGAATTGCCGAGACTCAGGGACTCAAGGCTACGGACGACGAGATCGACCAGCGGATCGAGGAGATCGCAGCCGCCAACAAGAACACGCCGGCGGAGATCTACGCACGCTTGCAGAAGAGCGGTCGTCTCGAGATGCTGGAACGGGAGATCACGGAGAAGAAAGTCTTCGACTTCCTGGAATCGCAGTCGGAAATCACAGACGAGGCGGCCTGACGGCCGGAGACATACAGCCATGCCCATCTATCCACCGTACGTCATCGAACGCACGAGCCGAGGCGAGCGCAGCTACGACATCTTCAGCCGGCTCCTCATGGACCGGATCGTCTTCCTCGGCAGCGCCATCGACGACAACGTGGCCAACATCATCGTCGCCCAGCTCCTCTTCCTCGACGCGGAGGACCCGGAGCGCGACATCTTCCTCTACATCAACTCGCCGGGCGGAAGCGTGTACGCGGGCCTGGCCATTTACGACACCATCCAGCACCTGAGGGCGCCGGTGTCCACGTACTGCGTGGGCATGGCGGCGTCCATGGGCGCGGTGCTCCTCACCGCCGGCGCGCCGGGGAAGCGGCACGCGCTGCCCAACTCGAGGATCATGATCCATCAGCCGTCCAGCGGCGCCCAGGGTACCGCCGCGGACATCGAGATCGCCGCCAAGGAGATCCTGCACATCCGGCAGAAACTCAACGAGATCCTGGCCAAACACACCGGGCAGCCCATCGAGCGCATCGAGGAAGATGTGGACCGTGACCGGTTCATGAGCCCGCAGGAGGCGATGGAGTACGGGCTCATCGACCGCGTGCTGGAGGGCCCGGTGCAGACCATCGACGGGAAGCCAGCGGACGCCGACGAGCCCCCAGGAACCAGCGCAGAGTAGGCCTATGACGGACGAACCCCCCATCAACGAGACGCACCTTCGCTGCAGCTTCTGCGGGAAGTCCAAGGAGAGTGTCAAGAAGTTCATCTCCGGACCGAACGTCTACATCTGCAACGAGTGCATCTCGCTGTGCAACGAGATCCTCGCCGAGGAGGACGAGCGCGAGGCGCAGGAACAGCTGGTTCAGGCGCCCACGCCGGCGGAGATCAAGGCCGTCCTGGACGAGTACGTCATCGGCCAGGAAGCGGCGAAGCGCACGCTGTCGGTGGCGGTCTACAACCACTACAAGCGAATCAACAACCGGGGGTTCCTGGACGACGTCGAGATCGACAAGGCCAACATCCTGCTCATCGGTCCCACGGGCGTGGGGAAGACGCTGCTGGCCCAGACGCTGGCGCGGATCCTCAAGGTCCCCTTCACCATCGCCGACGCCACGACGCTCACGGAGGCGGGGTACGTCGGCGAAGACGTGGAGAACATCCTGGTGCGTCTCCTGCAGGCCGCCGACTTCAACGTGGCGGAGTGCGAGCGAGGCATCGTCTACATCGACGAGATCGACAAG
>WGEM01000355.1 GCA_015492755.1 Gemmatimonadota bacterium
TCCGGGAGCAGACGCTGGAGGTCCCGCCGGGGGTGGGCGGTCCGGAGGTGGAGGCGCGGTGGCTCGGCCGGGTGGAGTGCGTGGAGGAGGCGGGGGAGAGCGCCTGGACGGCCCGCATCGCCTACGCGCCGGAGCTGGTGGGCGGGGGGCTCCCGCAGGTGCTCAACGTCCTCTGGGGCAACGTCTCCCTCATGGACGGCGTGCGCCTCGACGACGTGGAGCCGCCCCCCGAGGCGCTGGCGGGTTTTCCCGGTCCGCGCTACGGGATCGAGGGCCTGAGGGCCCTGGTGGGGGCGGAGGGGCGCCGGCCGCTGGTGAGCACGGCGCTGAAGCCCGTGGGGCTCACCACCCGGGAACTGGCCGCTCTGGCGCGCGCGTTCGTGCGCGCGGGCGTGGATGTGGTCAAGGACGACCACGGCCTGGTGGACCAGGCGCCGGCGCCCTACCGGGAGCGGGTGCGTTCCGTGGCCGGGGCCGTGGCGGAGGAGAACGCTCGGCGCGGCACCAAGGCGGCGTACTTCCCCAACGCCACCGGTCCGGTGGATACCCTGGAGCGGCGGCTGGCATGGGCGCGGGAGCACGCGTGCGGCGGTGTGGTGCTGGCCCCCGGCGTCCTGGGCCTGGACGTGGTCCGGATGATGGCCGAGCGCGAGAACGGTCTGGCCATCATGGCGCACCCCACCCACGCGCAGACCGGACCCGGGCGCCGGGAGGGGATCGCCCCCGACGTACTCTTCGGCCTCCTCTACCGGCTGGCGGGCGCCGACGCCGTGGTGTATGTGAACGCAGGCGGACGCTTCGCCTGGCCGCTGGAGACGTGCCTGGCCATCAACCGCCGACTGCGGGGCCCGCTGGGCGGGCTTCTGCCCGCCATGCCCACACCGGCGGGGGGCGTCGACGCCGCGGAGGCGGCGGAGTGGCTCGAGCGGTACGGGCCGGACACGATGCTCCTCATCGGAGGCAGCCTCCTGGCGGCCCGCGACGTGGAGGCGGCCACGCGGCGGGTGGTGGAGGCCGCCGCGGAGGCCGCAGGAGGGAGGGTCTCATGAGGCGCTCCCGCGTCATCAAGGCACGGGACGGTGGCCCCGACTGGGCGGAGGTCCCGGTGCGCCCCTACAAGGACCACCCGGGCACCTTCGAGGGCGTGGTGCGACGCGAACTCCTGGGGCCCGGCCCGGAAGGGGACCACCTGAACTTCCAGGTGCGGTACTTCGAGGTGGCACCCGGCGGCTATTCGTCGCTGGAGCGGCACGCGCATCCCCACGCGGTAGTGGTGGTGCGGGGTCGGGGGCGGGTCCGTCTGGGCGCCCACACCGAGCCCATCGGCCCCTTCGACGTGGTGTACGTGGCGCCGAGGGAGGTGCACCGCTTCGAGGCGGACCCGGAAGAGCCGCTGGGATTCCTCTGCGTGGTGGACCGGGAGCGCGACGCGCCGGAGCTGGTGCGGGAGGACGACCCGTGAAGGTGGGCGGCCGTCGCTACCGGTCCATCTTCCTGCACGAGAACGGCCGGGATGTGTGCGTCATCGATCAGACGCTCCTGCCGTGGCGCTTCGAGGTCCGAACGCTTCGCGCCACCGCGGAGGTGGCGGACGCCATCCGCACCATGGTGGTGCGGGGCGCCCCCCTCATCGGGGCCGCGGCGGCGTACGGGGTGGCGCTGGCCATGGCGGAGGACGCCTCCGACGCCTCGCTGGAGGGCGCGCTGCGCACTCTGGCCGCCACCCGCCCCACCGCGGTGAATCTCACCTGGGCGCTGGAACGCATGCGCCGGGCGCTCCGCCATCTGCCGCCCGCCCAGCGGAGGGAGGCGGCCTACGCCCTGGCGGCCCGCATCTGCGACGAGGACGTGGCCATCAACGAGGCCATCGGCCGGCACGGACTGGGGCTGCTGCGCGAGGCGGCGGCCCGACGGCCGCCCGGAGCGCCGCTTCGCATCCTCACGCACTGCAACGCGGGATGGCTGGCGACGGTGGACGTGGGAACCGCCACGGCGCCCGTCTACCGGGCGCACGACGAGGGCCTCGCGGTCCACGTCTGGGTGGACGAGACCCGCCCCCGTCTCCAGGGCGCCCGCCTCACCGCCTGGGAGCTCACGAGCCACGGGGTACCCTGCACGCTGGTGGTGGACGGAGCCGCCCCGGCGCTCCTGGCGGCGGGCGAGGTGGATCTGGTGCTGGTGGGCACCGACCGGGTGGCCGCCAACGGCGACGTGGTGAACAAGATCGGCACCTATCCGCTGGCGCTGGCCGCCGCTGCGGCGGGCGTGCCCTTCTATGTAGCCGCCCCCACGCCCAGCATCGACGCTTCGCTCCCGCGCGGTGCCGACGCGCCCATCGAACGCCGCGCCGACGAGGAGATCCTCTGGATCTCCGGCGTGGACCGGCACGGGAGGGAGCGGACGGTGCGCGTGGCGCCGGTCGGCGTGGGGGCGCGCAACGACGCCTTCGACGTCACGCCGGCGGCACTGGTGCGGGGACTCATCACCGAGGTGGGCGCGATTGCGGCGGCGGAGCGGGCCATCCGCGACGCGCTGGCGCACGCGTCCCGGGCCCCGGGAAATGAAGTCGGGGAGGGGCACCCGAAGGCACCACCTCCCCGCGCCTAATCCGGGGGATTCGGCGAACCCGGAATCAGGCGGTGGCTTCCTGCTCGGACTCCTTCTTCCGGCCGCTCATGAGCCGGTCGAGGATCTTCGGCTTGGAGATCTTCAGCCGACGCGGACGCGCAGCCTCACGCTTCGGCAGCGTGATCTCCAGGATCCCGTTCCAGTAGTGGACCTCGATGTTGTCGGTGTCCACGGTGTCCGGGATCATGAAGACCCGCTCGAACTCGCCGCGGCTCCGCTCACGCACCCAGTAGCGGACGTTGTCCTCCTCGTGCTCGTACTCGCGGTGGGCGCGCACGCGGAGCATCTGGCCTTCCACCGTCACCTCCAGATCCTCCTCCCGGAAGCCCGGCGCTTCGAGCGTCACGCGATACGCCTCCTCGGTCTCCGCCACCTCGGCCGGCAGGACACCCCAGGTGCCGGTGTTCAGGCGCACCGGAAGGGTCCAGTTGCTACCCAGCCCCAGCGGGAAGCTCTGAAGAAGCGAATCCGTGAGTCGGAACAGGTCGCGGCTCACCCCGAAGAAATCGTCCGTGGCGTAGAAGGGGTCGCGCCACGAAGCAGGCGAGCCGACACGCCTCAGCACTGGAAGCATCTCACCTCACCTCCTTTGAACGAGTTTCCCGGACTGCGCCGCTCACCCCTGCGGAGGTCGAGGGCCGGGTTGGCTCCCCGCCTCCGTCAGGGGGGACGAGCGTCGCAACGCACGTCAGGGCGGAGACGAATCCGCACCAGGCCGATCCGCCGTCCGCCGCAGTCAAGTCGCTGCAACCGGCGTGCCAGTGCGGACCCGCCTCCGGGCCCGCCGGGTTTGCATCTTTGACAGAGCGGACGCTGCCGTCCGGACAGCCGGTTTGTCGGAGTGACAGACACCGGGAATGCCGCTACCGCACCACCCGGTAGATGCGCCAGGGGAGACCGTCGGTGAGGGGACGGAGCCGGCCGGTGGCGGCGAGCTGGCGGTGGATGTCGGGCTCTCCACCCGCCAGCACCAGGTCGAAGTGCTGGAAGTCGGAGGGCCGCACCGTCCACGGGAAGAAGTCCAGGAAGCGCGTCCACGGGCGGGGCCGCGGCGTGCGACGGAGGACCAGTCCGGCGCCGAACTCGGTGAAGGAGGTGGCCAGCTCGGCGCCCCGCAGGACCTCCGCCCAGGCGTAGGTCTGAGCGAAGACGTCGCCCCGGAGCTCCCGGGAGCGGAGGAAGCCTAGCCCCATGAGGCGGTCGCCCTCCTGCACGTGCTCCAGCGCCTCCCGGAAGCCTGCCAGCTCGGCGCGGTCGTAGAAGCGCCAGGCCAGCGCGGTGCGCACGGCGAACGCCACCCAGAGCACGGCCACCGCGCCACGGAGCCGCCGCCGCTCCAGGCGGGGCACCGGCAGACCCAGGATCAGGAAGATGATGGCATAGGGCACCCACCGCCTCGAGGCGTGGATGGTCATGGCCATGGAATCGGGCAACACCAGCCAGAGGCCGGCGAAGAATGCGGCCACGCCCAGCAGGAGGCGGTCACGGGCTTCGCCGTCCGCCGGGCGCAGCCACGCCCACACCACCCAGACCAGCGCCGCCACCAGAACCGCCGGCTCCATCCAGCCCTGCAGGCCCCCCAGCGGTGCGTTCAGCCAGGCGGCGGGGCCCAGACGCGTCCACAGATCCGCCCACTCCCACGCCACGGGAAGCTCCGCCGCCGCGCGCGCGCGCACGGTGGCCAGCGTGGAGGGCACCGTCCAGGCCAGCGCCGGGATCGCGGCGGAGCCGCGCACCAGCGCCCCGCGTGCGCCGTGGCGCGCGGCGGCCCGCCCCGCCGCCACCGCCAGGGCGCACCCCAACCAGAGGGCGTGAGCCCACGCCAGGAGCGCGAACCAGGCCGCATCCGCGGGCCACGTCCGCCGCGACGGTGGCGCATCGCGGCGGGCCAGCCAGAGGAAGAAGAGCGCCCCACCGAGCTGGAAGGCGAAGAAGCCCGCGTAGAACTCCACGTTGAGGAGGAAGAGGGAGGCCAGGACCGCGGCCTCCACGGGCCGTTGCCGGACGTGCGCCAGACGGAAGAGCGCCGAAACGGAGACGGCCAGCAGCAGGAAGACGAACGCCTTGCCCGCCGCCATCGGCGGCAGGAGCCACCAGAGGGGCAGGAGGAGGGCGTAGATGAGGAGGTGCGGCGCCATCCAGTGGACGTCGTAGACGGGGCTGTCGCGCCCGCCCAGCTCGGTGAAGAGGCGTGCCTGAGCCAGGTGCTGGGGAAGGTCGTGCACCGGCACGAACTCCACCACGAGGAGGGGTACGGCGACGAGCGCCAGCACGAAGATCGCCGCCGCCGACGCCGGGAGGGCGGTGGAGCCGCCGGCGGTTCGCCTCACCCTCCGCGCTCCTCCAGCCACCGCCGGAAGGTGGGGTCGATCTCCAGCTCCACGCCCGGGGGGAGCGTGGGTGCGAAGTCCTCCGCAAGGCGCGCCACGCGCACCGCCGCCTCCGGCGTCGTTCCGTAGAGCACCACCACGAGTCCGCCCATGCGCGTGGCCCGGGGCCGCGTCTGCCGGAGGCGTGCCACCAACCGCCAGGAATCGGGAATCGCCGGGAACCAGAGGTTGCTGTCGAAGATCATCGCCAGCTCGATGTCGCGCTCCGCCACCGCTTCTTCCAGCCAGGAGGGGTCGTGGAGGCGCATGCGGCGGGCCTGCAGCACCTCCGGCGACGAGAGACCCATGAGATCCAGGACGTAGTGCGGGTTCCGGTACGAGGGGTAGCCAATGTCGTTGAGTGCGGCGGGGCCCCGCCACCGCTCCACCAGGAAGCGCTGCATCTGCACCTGCTGCGTGTAGATGTCGTTGGCGGCGGGGGCGTGGCGGGGCAGGTCCCGCACATAGGGCCACGCCAGCACGGCGCCCACAGCCAGCACCGCCCCCGAGGCGAGCACCGCACCACCGCGTACCTGCCGCGCCACTGCCTCGAGCCACGGCGTCGCCACCGCCAGCGCCACCGGGAGGAGCGCCCCCCACAGGTAGACCTCGTACCGATTCAGGTAGCCGATGTCGCCGAAGACCATCTGCAGCGCGAGCGCCGTCAGCGCCCACGCCACCAGCGCGCGCACCGGGGGCTCA
>WGEM01000356.1 GCA_015492755.1 Gemmatimonadota bacterium
CCCCGCGGACGGCACCAGGATCGTGCGCACGAAGTATGGCCGCCAGTCGCCGGGCGCCCGCAGGATCACGACGTCCGACGAGACCCGCTCGATGAGGTGCTCGAGGGGGCCCAGCATGACCGCGTCCTGAAGGTGCCCGAAACCCAGCAGCAGCTTCTCCGGGCGGGTGATGCGGGCCACCCGCTCGATCTCCCGCCACGGATCGTCGTGGAGCGTGATGAGCGCTTCGGGACGCAGCTCCGCCTGGATGGCCGCCTTCAGCGCACCCCCCAGCACCGATTGGGCGTCCCGGATCCTCCTGGGCAGCCCGCGCCCGAAGCCGTCCCCTTCCACCGGCACCACCGAGAGGAGCTGCACGCGGGACACACCGGGGGGCGCCAGCGCCCGGGACATGGACACCAGCGTCTCCGCCTTCTCCGGATTGGCGATGGGCACGAGGATGAGGGGCCGCCGTCCCCGGAGGCGGATCATCTCCGGGTCCGCACCCTCCGACAGCGCATCCACCGCCCGCGCCCGGGGCGCCAGATACAACGCGAAGAGCACGGCCCCCGCACTCAGCCATAGCGCGATGAGGACGCCGGCCTCCGGGACCGCCACCGCCTGGTAGAGCCCCAGGGCCAGGCAGGCGGCGCCCCCCAACGCAGGCACCACCGGGAACCAGGGGGTGCGGAACCCCGGCGCCGTCCCCGCGCGCTTCCGCGCCAGGTACGCGATGGTGTGGGTGAGGCCGAAGCTCCCCAGGAAGATGAGCGACGAGGCGGCACCGGCGGCCGCCACGTCGGGGACGGCCACCAGCACGAACGTCACCATGGCGCCCGTGAGCCACACCGCCGCCACCGGGGCGGCGGAGCCGGGCTCCAGCTCGGCGAAGCGCGGCGGCAGCGTCCGGTCCAGCGCCATGGTCCGGGCGAATCGTGAGGCCGCCAGCATGTTGGCCTGCAGCGCCGAGAGCATGGAGAGGACGCCCGCCACGATCACCAGCCAGTAGCCCACCACGCCCAGGAAGTTGCGGGCGGCTTCCGCCACCATCGTTTCCGGGTTGGCCGCCGCCATCTCCGCCACCGGAACCCCGTTGGTGCCCACCGCCACGATGAGGGTGAGGAGCGGGATGTAGATTCCCAGCGCGGTGGCCAGCGAGAGGAACATGGCCCTGGGAATGTTCCGTTCCGGTTCCTTCACCTCACCACCCACCGCCGCAATGAGGTCGAAGCCCTGAAGCGCGATGAAGGTGTAGCCCATGGCCTGCGCCAGCCCGCTCCCGCCCTGCGTGAGGAAGGGCCGGAACCGCCCCGTCAGCTCCGCCACCGACGGCATCTCGCGCAGCAGCGCCCAGAGCCCTCCCAGAATCAGGATGACGAAGACCACCACCTTGCCCACCGTCGCCCACTGCCCACCACCCCCGCGCGTGCGCGAAAGCGTCCATACGTAGTAGCCCACCGCCCCCAGCGCGTACGCGAGCACCGCGAACCGGCCCGAGAGCCATCCCGGGAGGTCACCACCGAAGACGGCAAAACCCAGGTCGACGACGGGTATGAAGAACACCGCGAAGCCCAGGGCGTAGAGCACCGCCGCCACGATGGAGGCGAACCACACGATCCATCCCACCGCGAAGGCCGTCTCCACGGTGAGGACCTTGCGCGCGTACGTGTAGGTCCCGCCGGACAGCGGAAAGCGAACCGCCAGCTCGGCGAAGGACGCCGCGGTGAGGAACGCCACCGCCCCGTTGAGCGCGAAGGCGGCGATGGCGCCGGGTCCGGTGGTGGCGAAGGCCACACCCGCCAGCGCGAGGATCCCGCCTCCGACGATGGCGCCCACGCCGACGCCGGTGGCGCCCAGGAGGCCGAGAGTCCGGTGATGAGACGTGGACGTGGACATGGGCGGTAGTGTAACACGCGCACGGCCCGCCCCCCACCAGAGGGAGCGGGCCGCCCGTGTGGTCCGTGGACGCCAGGAGCCGCTCGGGAGTTTACTTCCGGTTGGCCTCCACCAGGATGGAGACGTCCACCTCATCGCCCACCACGACGTTCGCGGCCCAGTTACCCACGCCGACGCCGAAGTCGCCGCGGATGAGGCGCAGTCCACCCTCGAAGCTGGCGATCTCGGTGACGCCGCCCAGCATCTCGCGCATCCCTTCCGGGATGGGCTTGATTCCGAGAATCCTGACGGGAAATTCCACCTCGTGGACCCGGTCTTTGATCCGGAGGGGCCCGCGCACCAGAAGTTCGTTCTCACCCACCCGGCGCACGGAGGTGGACCGGAACGTAATGGTGGGGAAGCGCTCCGCGTCGAAAAAGTCGGGCGAGCGGAGGTGGTTGTCCCGCCGCTCGTTTCCGGTGTTGATGCTCGCCACGTCGATGCGGACATTCACCGAGCTGTTCTCGGGATGCTCCTTGTCGTAGAGGAGTTCCACGTCGTACTTCTCGAAGTGCCCCTCCACGGGGGTGAAGAAGTGCTTCACGCTGAACGCCACCCTGGAGTGGGCGGTATCCACGTTCCACGCCACCGGCGCGGGCGTGGCCGCCACCAGGAGGGACGCGGTGCCCAGCGCCGCGCTCCCTCGTACCACCATCCGCTTCAGCCTCC
>WGEM01000357.1 GCA_015492755.1 Gemmatimonadota bacterium
CCCGAAGTTGGACGAGACGTGGGTGAAGAGGTTCACGTCCACGCCGTCGAAAACGCCCTCCCGCACGAAGTACGCCTTGGAGGCCACCTGCTCCTCGGCGATGCCGGGCCAGATGAGGAGCGTGCCGTCGATGTCCTCACGCTCCATGAGCTCCTTCACCGCCAGCGCGGCCACGATGTTCACCGCCTGGCCCGAGTTGTGCCCCTCGCCGTGACCCGGCGCCATGGGGATGATGGGGTCGCGGTAGGCCACCCCTGGCTTCTGGCTGGACTGGGGGATGCCGTCCACGTCCGAGCCCAGCGCGATGACGGGCTTGCCCGTGCCGTTTGACCACCGGGCAGTCCAGGCGCTGGGGATGCCCGCCACCCCCAGCTCGATCTCGAAGCCCTCCTTCTCCAGGAGACCGGTGAGGTACTTCTGCGTCTCGAACTCCTGCATTCCCAGCTCGCCGAAGCTGAAGAGCATGTCCACGATCTCCTGCACCAGCTCGGTGCGCTCATCCACCATGCCCAGAACCTCGTCCTTGAGAGCGTCGAGGCGCGGGTCCGCCTGAGCGGAGAGGGGTGCGGCGGTGATGCACGCGACGAGCGCGAGCACGGTGAGGGTGCGACCGACCATGGGGTCCTCCGGGTCCTGAACGTCCGACGGCGCGGCCCGCGGAGCGGTGGTGGGCGGGCCTCGCGCCACCCCGGGGACCGATGTGCGAGGCATAAGCGTGGGACGGGTGGGCTCCTGCGGCAAGGAGGCCGGGCGCGGAGGGCGAGGCCGGTGACGGACGCCGGCCCGCGGGCGTCATCCCGGCGGGTGCTGTGCGGGGTCCGCGGTGGTCTGGAGGCCAACCACCTCCACCTGTTCGAATCGCCGGACCGCGACAATACCCCCGTCGGGTAGCGTGGCCGCCAGCGCCATCGGCGCCTGGAAGCGGCTCACGCGCACGAACCGCATCTGCCCGGTGGGGGCCAGGGCGTGGATGGTGACCGCCCTGGCGTCGCTCCCGGCATCGGCAAGGGTCCGGAGGATGAGCGCGCCGTGGCGGAACGCCGGGAGGGACCTCCACCTCGCCGTATCCAGATCGAGATCCGGGATTTCGGACACCTGCACCTCCGGCTGCGGTCGGGAGCAGTCCAGCGCACCTGTCCGGTACGGAGCCTGCTCCTCCGTGAGGAGCACCAGCGGCACCGACGGGTCGGCGGACAGCGTGAGCGGCGCCTCCATCGCTACCGGCGTCGTTACCCCACCCTCCACACTGAGCCGTACACCTCCACCGGGGTGCGTGTGAAGCGCCACCCACCCGCATGCCCCCACCGCGCCCACCAGCGCGGTTCCGGGACGCAACCACGGCCGCCAGGCCCCGGCACGGCCCTCGGCGTCCACCTGAATGAGCCGGCCCGTCCGGGCGTCCAGCACTTCCAACCCGCCGTCCCGGACGCCGGCGCCCACCACGTCCAGCGACGTGAACGCGGACACGAGCTGGACGCGCCCCTCCCCGGGGCGGAGCACGCCCACCCCCCAGGTGCCCCGGAGGACGACCCGTCCGTCCAGCGCCGCATTCAGCCCGGCGAGTTCCATACCGGGAGGAAGCGGAACGCTCCACGTCTCGCGCAGCTCCAACGGCTCTGGATCCGGCGGCGCCGGAGCTTCCCCCACGTCCCACCGCTGGACGTGAGGGATGTCGAACTCGTCGGGCTGCACACCCCACATCTGGTGGCCCACCTGGTCGTACGCGTTGAACCGCTCCGGGAGATCCACGACGAACTCAGGCCGCAGCTCCCGGTCCAGGACCACCCACCGGCGCTGCGTGGCGCCGGGGACGCGCTCCCGCGCGATCCAGATCCTCCCGTCGGACCCTACCTCCAGCGCGGTGGCGGGGACCAGCGTCCGGGGGCGCCGCGCAAGCTCCTCCAGCTTCCTCCGCTCGACCTCCAGCGCACCGGCCATCCTCTCGAGCCGGGCGTCCCAGACGTCGTCGGTGAGCGGCACCGTCCGCCCGGTGAGCGTGCGCGTCCTCAGAGTGTCGCCCGAAGGCGACACTTCCGTCAGGGTGAGGCGACTCCTGGCGCCCTCGGCGAAGGGCCGCTCCAGGATCCAGACATTCCCTTCCGGTCCCACCTCGAAGAGGGGGAAGTCGTGGAAGGGCGGCGACATGGACCCCGTCCCCGTGTGCAGGCGGAGCGGATAGGACTCCCGGAGCACCGCCAGGGTATCCAGGACGGCGCCCGCAGTATCCAGGACGATCAGCGGAGCGGAGTAGCCCGGATTCCGCTGGCCGAAACCCACCGAGCGCATGACGACGCCCAGGAGACGAGCCGGGGAGAGAGGAATGGCGGCGGCGAGGTAGCGACCCTGCTCCAGTCGGGCCTGGAAGTAGGTGACCGTGCGACGCAGCGAGCCGTCGCGGAAAAAGGTAATCCGTGCCAGCGCCGGATCCTGCACCCACAGGTCGCCTCGCAGGATTCCCATGGCAGCGGGCGACTGGAACTCGCCGGGTCCTTTCCCCTTCCTCCCCATGCGAGCCACGAGCCGGCCCTCCGGCGTCAGCACCGTGACGTGCCCCTCCATGGGCTGCAGGCTGTCTCTTATACACATCT
>WGEM01000358.1 GCA_015492755.1 Gemmatimonadota bacterium
CCCGAAGTGCTCCCGGGACCTGCTGTCGTGGTCCTGTCCGGGGATTCCGTATTCCGCCAGGAACTTGCCGTCCTTGGTGAACTTCAGGATGTGGCCGTCTCCGGGGCCGTTTCCGCCGATCCAGACGTTGTCCATGGGATCGATGCTGATCCCGTGGTTGGAGGCCGGCCAGGTGTAGCCCTCGCCCTCGCCCCCCCACGCGTCCAGCAGATTCCCCTCGGGGTCGAAGACCAGCACGTATGGCGCGGGCACGCAGCACTCACCGGTGGGGGGATCGGTGGCGGCTCCGATCTCGGTGCGCGGGTTCAGCGGCGCCTGCCGGTGTATGATGTAGACGTTGTCGTTGGAGTCGATCCCCACGCCCACCACGGAGCCCAGCACCCAGTGGTTGGGAAGCGGTTTCGGCCAGAAGGGGTCCACCTCGAAGATGGGGGCCTCCGCGAGCCCCCCCGCCCGCGCCGCCGCGGCGTGGTCCAGGGCTTCCGAGGCGAAGCCCAGGGCGGCGATGGACGCCAGGAGGGCCAACGGTTTTCCGAGCGAGCGCGGCGACATGGTCACAACTCCTGCCGGGGTGCGGCTGCAGCGGGTCCGGTCATGAGCCTACGCCGCGGCGGCGGGGCTCGCAATCTCCCGGACGGGTCTGGACCCCAACGCCGGGACGCCCCACCATGGCCGGATGTCACATCTCCGAGCATCTCCTGAGACGCCGCCCTCGCGCGTGCGCCGAACGGCGGCGGTGGTGGTGGCGCTGGTGCTCCTCCTGCCCTCGGTGCCGGAGGCGCACGAGATCCCCGCCGACGTCACCGTGCAGGCCTTCGTGCATCCCGCCGACTCGGTGCTCCACTTCCTGGTGCGGGTCCCGCTGGTGGCCATGCGGGACTACGAGTTCCCGGTCCGCCCGCCGGGATACCTGCAGCTCACGGAGGCGCTGTCGCCGGCGCGCCGGGCGGCGGAGCAATGGATCGGCGACTTCGTGACCTTCTACGCGGAGGGGACCCCCCTTCCGCGCCCGCGGCTGGAGGCGGTGCGCATCTCCATCCCCGGCGACGGTGCGTTCGCCGACTTCCGGCGGGCGCTGGAGCAGGTGCGGGGCCCGCCGCTTCCCGACGACGTGGACCTTCCGCCGCAGCAGGCCATGCTGGACGCGCTCTTTGCGGTGCCCCTCCCGGGAGCGGCGTCGGAGCTCGCCGTGGACGCGCGACTGGCGCACCTGGGGCTGCGGACGCTCACGGTACTGCGTGTTGTCCTCCCCGACGGATCGACGCGGGCGCTACAGTACAAGGGCGACCCGGGGCTGGTGCGCCTGGATCCCCGGTGGTACCACGTGGTGGCGAACTTCGTGGCGCTGGGCTTCGAACACATCCTGGACGGCATCGACCACCTCCTCTTCCTCCTCTGCCTGGTGGTGCCGGTGCGGAGCTTCTGGGCGCTGGTGCCCATCGTCACCTCCTTCACGGTGGCCCACTCCATCACGCTCATCGCCTCCGCGCTGGGGCTCGCGCCGGACGCGCTGTGGTTCCCGCCCCTCATCGAGACGCTCATTGCGCTCTCCATCGTCTTCATGGCCTTCGAGAACATCCTGGGGGCTCGCGGGGCACAGCGGTGGGCGGTGGCCTTCGGCTTCGGCCTGGTGCACGGTTTCGGGTTCTCCTTCGCCCTCTCCGAGCAACTGCAGTTCGCCGGCGCCCACCTCCTGGTGAGCCTTCTCTCCTTCAACGTGGGTGTGGAGCTGGGCCAGTTGGCGGTGCTGGCGGTACTGGTGCCGGCGCTCACCCTCCTCTTCCGCCGCGTTCCGGAGACGATGGGCGTGATCGTCCTCTCGGCGGTGCTGGCTCACACGGGCTGGCACTGGATGCTGGACCGGGGCTCCGGCCTGCTTCGCTACGACGTGCGCGCGCCGGCGCTGGATCTGGCGCTGGCTGCGGCGCTTCTGCGGTGGGCAATGCTGGCGCTCATCGTGCTGGGCGCTGTGTGGACGCTCCGCGCCGGCGTCCGCTGGCTGGAGCGGCGACATCCCACGGCCTGGAGTCTCTCCGAGTAGGGCAGACTCCTGGCGCCGGCCGCGGGCTCACCCCAATCTGAAGAACCGCACGACGCATCTCCAACCGCCACGCCGGAGGTGGCCATGATCGCTCCCGTCCGCCGATTCACCTGTGCCGCTGCGGCCCTGAGCCTTCTGGGCGTCCCCGCCGTGCCCGCCCTCGCGCAGATCGCCATTCCCAATCCGTACCGGGTGGCGGAGGAGCAGTGGGGCAGCCTCCCCGAGGGGCGCGTCTGGGGGGCCACCAGCGCCATCTTCCCGGCTCCCGGGGGCATGACCATGTGGGTGGGGGAGCGCTGCGGCGCCAACTCCTGCGCCGACTCCGACCTGGACCCTGTCCTCCACTTCGACCTGGACGGCAACCTGCTGGGGAGCTTCGGGTCGGGGATGATCCTGTGGCCGCACGGGATGTTCGTGGACGCCGAAGGCAACGTGTGGGTCACCGATGCCGTGGGGTTCGGTGAGCAGCCCCCGGGGCGCGGTCACGTGGTGCTCAAGTTCAGCCCCGAGGGCGAGTTGCTCATGAAGCTGGGCGAGGACGGCGTGCCCGGCGACGACCGCACCCACTTCCGGCAGCCCTCCGACGTGCTGGTGGCGCCCGACGGGAGCATCTTCGTCGCCGACGGCCACGGCGCCGGGGGGAACAACCGCATCGTGAAGTTCGCGCCGGACGGCACGTATCTCCTGGAGTGGGGCAGCACCGGAGCGGAGGCGGGTGAGTTTCGCGACCCTCACGCGCTGGCCATGGACTCGCAGGGCCGGCTCTTCGTGGGCGACCGCGGGAACAGCCGCATCCAGATCTTCGATCAGGAGGGCAACCACCTGGCCACCTGGACGCAGTTCGGGCGGCCCAGCGGGCTCTTCATCGACCAGCACGACGTCCTCTACGCCACCGACTCCGAGTCCAACACGCGGCGAAACCCGGGCTGGCGGCGGGGGATCTACATCGGGAGCGCCCGCACGGGGTGGGTGGAGGCGTTCATTCCCGATCCCGAGCCCGACCCGGACAACTCCGCCACCAGCGGGGCGGAGGGAGTGGCGGTGGACGCGCACGGAGCCGTCTATGGAGCCCAGGTGGGGCCGCGGGGGATCCGGAAGTACGTGAAGCGGGGAGGTTGAGCGCGACCCGGCGGCCTGTTACAGCTCCCTCCAGTCGCGGTCCAGAACGCGCCGGTAGACCTGGTGCTCGATGAAGAGCTCCACCAGGTCCGGGTCCAGTGCACCCTCCTCCGCCTCCCACCGGAGGATCTGGAGCGCTTTCTCCAGCGGCATCGCCTTCTTGTAGGGACGATCCGACGCGGTGAGCGCGTCGAAGATGTCGCACACCGTCATGATCTTGGTCTCCAGCGGGAGCTGGTCGCCGGTGACGCCGTCGGGATAGCCGGTCCCGTTCAGCTTCTCGTGGTGGCCCCGCACGATGTGGGCGATCCGTGAGAACTCTTCCGTCCAGGGGATCTCCAGGAGGAAGTCGTAGGAGTGGAGGACGTGGGACTCGATCTCCTTCCGCTCCTTCTCGTCCAGATTCCCCCTCCGGATGGAGAGGTAGTGGAGCTCCTCATCCGTGAGATACGGCTGCTCCTTCCCCTCCGGGTCCACGAACGTCTGCGCCGCGATCTCCTGAAGGATTCCGGCGGCTTCCTCGTCCAGGACCCTCGGGATGTTGGCGTCCTCCACGGCCTTCCGGTACCGCTCCAGACGCTCCAGGTCCTCCTCCAACCTGCGGTCGATGGCCCGGAGCTCCGCCTGGGCATCGTCGCCTGAGCGGGACTCCAGCACCCGGAGCTTCGCCTCCGCCGCCTGGGCCTGGAGGGTCCGGCGGATGAGGTCGAAGCGCGCGAAGACCCGCGCCTCCATCACCGGGGGGAGCTTCCGCTCCTTCACCAGCGTGGCTTCCCGCACGCCCACCTTCCCGAAGTCGTGCAGGAGCCCCGCGTAGCGGAGCTGTTTCAGCTCCTCGGGCGTGAAGTGTACGTCGGCGAAGGGACCGTCGGTCTGCTGGTTGATGAGCTCCGCCATGGCGCAGGTGAGCTCGGTGACGCGCACCGAGTGCCCGGAGGTGGCGGGGTCCCGGCGGTCGATGGCGGTGACGCTGGCCTTGATGAACCCCTCGAAGAGGTTTTCGATGGCGCGGTAGAGGCGCCCGTTCTCGATGGAGACCGCCGCCTGGCCCGCCAGCGAGGAGACCACGTCCACCTCACGCTGTGTGTAGGGCAGGACCCACTTCCGGGCGTCCTCCTCGGTGCGGATCTTCGCCGCCGGGTCGCGCTTCCGGTTGATGAGCTGCAGGACGCCTACGGTGTGGCCCTTGTGGTCCACCATGGGCACCACCAGCATCGACTTCGCCCGGTACCCGTAGACGTCGTCGAAGGCCTCCCGGTTGAAGGTGTAGGGGGCCTCCTCCGGGATCTCGTAGGCGTCGTCGATCACCAGAGGCTCGCCGGAGAGCGCCGCGTAGCCCGCCACGCTGGAGGGGTCCAGCGGAAGCGTGAAGTCGGGGGAGGGCAGCTCCGGCAGCGTGTCGTTCTGGGAGCGCAGGAAGTGCAGCAGAGGACGTCCCTCCTCGTCCTCCTCCACCAGGTAGAGGCTGCCGGAGCTGCCCTCCCCCGCC
>WGEM01000359.1 GCA_015492755.1 Gemmatimonadota bacterium
GAGACAGGCCCCCAGGACGCCGGCGAGCGCTTCGACCTGGTGGTGGTGGGTGGGGGGTCGGCCGGCTTTGCCGCGGCCATCCGCGCCGCCGAGCGCGGCGCCCGCGTGGCCATGGTGAATGCCGGCACCATCGGGGGCACCTGCGTGAACGTGGGGTGCGTCCCGTCCAAGACGCTCATCCGCGCGGCGGAGGTGCGCCACCGCGCCGCGGCGCACGGCTTCGACGGCATCGATCGCCGCGCCCTGGCGGTGGACTGGCCCCGGGTGCGCGCCGGGAAGGACGCGCTGGTGGCGTCGCTGCGCACGGCGAAGTACGAAGACGTACTGGCGGCTTATCCGCAGATCCGGTACTTCGCGGCGCGGGCGGTGGTGGATGGTGACGGAGGCGTCCTCCTCCAGACGGACGGCGGCTCGCCCCTCCCGGACGGCCCCCGGCGCCTGGAGGCGGGCGCGGTGGTGGTGGCCACCGGCTCGTCACCCTGGATCCCCGGGATTCCCGGCCTCGCCGAGGCGGGATACCTGGACAGCACCGCGCTCCTGGACGTGGACGAGCTTCCCGCCTCGCTGGCGGTCCTCGGCGCGGGGTCGGTGGGCCTCGAGCTGGCGCAGGCGTACGCGCGGCTGGGCGTACGGGTCACCGTGCTGGCCCGGAGCCGGCTCCTCTCGCGCCTGGATCCCGAGGTGGGCGAAGAGCTGGCGCGCCACCTGCGGGCCGAGGGGATCGACGTGCGCACGGGCGTACGGGTGGCCCGGGTGGAGCGGGATGGTGGCATGCGCCGCATCGCCTTCCAGGACGACGAATCGCCGCTGGAGGTGCAGGCGATCCTGGTGGCCGCCGGCCGGCGCGCCAACACCGTCGGCATGGGCCTCGAGGAGGTGGGTGTGGCGCTGGGGCCCCGCGGCGAGATCAGGGTGGACGAGGCCATGCGCACCACCCACCCGCGCATCTTCGCCGCCGGCGACGTCACCGGCGGTCCCATGCACGTCTACGTGGCAGCGCAGGCGGGGCAGGTGGCCGCCGACGCCGCGCTGGGCGACGATGCCCGCCTGGACCTGAGCGTACTGCCCGAGGTCACCTTCACCGACCCGGCGGTGGCGGTGGTGGGCCTCACTGCCGACGGCGCCCGCGAGGAGGGCTACGACCCGCTGGTCTCCACGCTGGGGCTGGAGCACGTCCCTCGGGCGCTGGTGGCACGCGACACCCGGGGCTTCATCAAGCTGGTGGCGGACCGCGTCACGCGGCGCATCCTGGGCGCGCACATCGTGGCGCCGGAGGCGGGCGAGATGATCATGGAGCCGGCGCTGGCCATCCGCTTCGGCCTCACGGTGGAGGACCTCACCGCCCAGCTCCATCCCTACCTCACGCATGCCGAGGGGATCAAGCTCGCCGCGCTGACCTTCGACAGGGACGTGGCGAGGCTCTCGTGCTGCGCCACCTGAGGAATGGCTGCGGGGCACATCCATGGGGCGGAGGGGAAAGCGGCAGAGAGCATTCTGAACGGAGGTGAGATTCCATGATGCGAGACGAGTGGGTGTACGCACCGGCGGAATGAGGCAGATCCTCTTCTTCCATCCCCGCTTCATGAAGCAGCTCCTCGAAGCCAATCGAAACGCAGGGATTGAGCCGCCGCTGAAGATCCTGGTGATGGAGCGTCCGGATGGTGCCGTCATGGTGCGCTACCACGATCCGGGCCACCTCTTCGCGCCTTATCCGGGGACGGAAGCGGTGGCTCGGGAGTTCAAGGCGATCATGGAGCGCATCACCGGAGCAGTCCGATGAGTACCGGGGCCGGATCACGGCCGGATCGGCGCCGCGTGTTGCTCATTCTCCTGGCGTTTGTCCTGGGAGGCGCGGTACCGATCCAGCTGGTCACCCTCTCGTTCGGTTATGCCCAGTACGTGAAGGGTATCACCATGGGTCCGCAGGTCATCTCCACGGCCCATGAGTTCGCCCGCGTCTACATCCCCTTCGTCTGGCTTCCCGCGCTGGCGGGCCTGATGGGGATCGCCCTCTACGCCCGGAGGCTGTACCCCGACGTCACGAGGCGGATCGTGGTGGGCTTCGGCATGGGGGCGGTGGCCACCATCGCGCTGGATGCGATCCGGCAGATGGGGGTGATTCACGGGTGGCTTCCGGGAGACACACCGGTGATGTTCGGAAAGATGGCGACCGGGAGCAGCGATTTCATACGCTACTGGCCCGTGGGCCTCGCTGTGCACGTGCTGAACGGCGCCAGTTTCGGTCTGTTTTACGCCTTCGTCTGGGGGAAGCGTGGGAGCTACCGCTCGGCGGTGGGCTGGGCCACTGCCTGGGCACTCCTGGTGGAAATCGGGATGATGACCGGTCCGCCCATGGCGCCCATGGTGGGCCTCTTCGGCTACAACTATGCCTGGCCGCAGCTCTTCATCCTGACGCTCGTGGCGCACGTGTTCTACGGTGTGACGCTCGGTCTCCTGGTGGAGCACTTCCTCACCGATGAGGACCGGGGCGGGCTCTTCCGCTTTCTGAAGGGTCCGGCGCCGGTGGAGGCCGGGCCATGAGGCAGCTCGATCTCCTGGTCATCGGGGCGGGAACCGGTGGGCAACTGGTCGCCCGGATGTGCGCGAAAGCCGGCTGGCGCGTGGCCATCGTGGACGCCCTTCCGTACGGAGGCACCTGCGCACTCCGGGGCTGTGACCCCAAGAAGATGCTCGTCGGAGTCACGGAGGCACTGGACTGGGCCCGGCGGATGCGCGGTCGAGGTCTCCACGCCGCGGATCTACGCATCGACTGGGGGGAGCTCATGGCGTTCAAGCGCACCTTCACCGATCCGGTGCCGGAACGCACTGAGGCGGCGCTGGAAGCGTCGGGGGTGGAGACATTGCACGGAACGGCCCGCTTCGTGGGTCCCGGAGAAGTGGAGGTCGACGGACGCCGACTCGAACCCCGTCACGTGCACATCGCCACCGGCGCTCGGCCCGCGACGCTGGGATTTGCTGGTGAAGAGCTTGTCACCACCAGCACGGGTTTTCTGGAGTTGGAGCAGTTGCCCGAGAGGATCGCGTTCATCGGCGGTGGCTTCATTTCCTTCGAGTTTGCGCATATC
>WGEM01000360.1 GCA_015492755.1 Gemmatimonadota bacterium
GCACCGCGGCGGGCGCCGGCCTCGCCGGCACCCGCCGCCCCCCGTCGCGGGACGCGCCCCGGAGGAACCGTCTCTGCTCTACCCGATGAGCCAGCTGGAGATCACCGCGCTCCGCCACAGCGCCGCCACACCCCGGACGTGGCCCTGGTTCAGCGCTTCCTCGCCGGCCTCGATGAGCCGGCCCGCCATCTCCAGCAGGTGCCGCTGAAGCTCGGTGGGCGCGTCGCCCACCGCCACCACCGCGTCCTCGTGCAGCTCCTTCGCCAGCTCTAGCATGGCGCGCTGCTCCTCTTCGGTGATTCCGCCCGGGAGGACCACCGCCTTCAGCGCGCTCCACGACGCCCAGTCGGCGAAGTGCACCGCCCGCGCGTAGTGCCCCGCGTCGAACGCCTCCCGCGCCTTCTGGAGGAACTCATGCGCGGTGGCCAGTAGGCGCTCCTGCGCCACGTCGGTGCGGTTGTCCAGGAGCCGTTCCGCCAGCTCCACCGCCGTGGCGCCCAGCGCCACCGCCAGTTCGGCGCGCCAGGGTCGCACCCGGTCGCGGCCCCGGTCGGTGTCGCCCCTTCGCTGGCGGGCACGCTGTTCGCCCATGAGCGCCTGCATGCCGCCTCCCATCACGTCTCCGCCGTCGAAGGAGGCGCGCGCGTGGGCGGCGATGTCGGCCAGCTCCCGGGCTGCTGCGGCGGGGTCGTCGTAGGTGTCCTCACCCATGGCCGCCTGCATCGCCAGGTCCTCCACGTGCTCCACCAGCGAGGCCACCGCTGCCGCCCCGCCGCTCCGCTCCAGGCCCGTGACGATCATTCCCCGGGCCTGCCGCGCCAGCGCGAGCGCCTCCCGCTTCTCGCCCCGGGCCAGCGCCGCCCGTGCCTCGTCGAAGCGGGCGCGGGCCGCCGCGGCGAGGCTCCGGGCTTCGGTCATCCCGCCCATGCCACGACGCATGGCCGCCGTCTCCGGTGTCTCCAGCACCGCCACCGCCGCCTCCACCGCTTCGCCGTCGGAGAGAATCGCCAGCTCCACCTCCTCGGCGGGGGTGAGGAGGTCGTCGAACTCCGAGGCCAGCGGGTCCGTGGGGGCGTCCTGGCAGGCCGCCAGGACCACGACGCCCAGGAGCGCTGCGCCCAGCGCGGTGCTCCGTCGTGACGCGTTCCGCTTCTTCATGATGACATCTCCCGTGTTGGTCGCTCTCGCCTTCCAAATCCTTCACCCACTAGACGGGCGAACCCCCCGGGAGGTCACGCGGCCCCGCCGGTGGGCGCGGAGGGAGCCGGTTCAGCCTTTCGGGGGGCGCGCCGTGGGCTACCTTTGTGCCGCCCTCCCCGAAGACCTGCTCATCACCACGGAGACGCCTTGAAACGCATCCTCGTCACCGGTGCCGGCGGCCAGATCGGGTCGTGGCTGGTGCCGGCGCTGCGCAGCCAGTACGGCGACGCGAAGGTCCTGGCCACGGACATCCGGCAGGTGAGCCCCGAGATGGCCGAGGCCGGGCCCTTCCAGGTGCTGGACGCCACCGACGTCCGGGCCGTGGGGCAGGCGGTGATGCGGCACCGCGCCGACACCGTCTTCCACCTGGCCGCCATCCTCTCGGCGGTGGGCGAGCGCGACCCGCGCCTCGCCTGGCACGTGAACATGAGCAGCCTGGAAGCGGTGCTGGAGGTGGCGCGGGAGCAGGGCTGCGCCGTCTTCACCCCGTCGTCCATCGGCGTCTTCGGTCCCGGCACGCCGAAGAACCCCACGCCCCAGGACACCATCATGCGCCCCACCACGATGTATGGGATCACGAAGGTGGCGGGGGAACTCCTCTGCGACTACTACCACCACCGCTTCGGCGTGGATACCCGCGGCGTGCGCTTTCCCGGCCTCATCTCCTACGGGCAGCCCCCGGGCGGCGGGACCACCGACTGGGCGGTGGAGATCTATTACCGGGCGGTGCAGCACGGCCGCTACCGCTGCTTCGTCGGCCCCGACACGCAGCTCGACATGATGTACATGCCCGACGCGGTGCGCGCCGCCATCGGCGTCATGGAGGCGGACCCGGCGCGACTGGTGCACCGCAACGCCTTCAACGTCACCGCCATGCAGCTCACTCCTGAGATGATGGCCGCCGAGATCCGCAAGCACATCCCCGGGTTCATTATCGAGTACGAGGTGGACCCGGTGCGTCAGGCCATCGCCGACTCCTGGCCCGACCGCATCGACGATTCCGCGGCGCGCCAGGAGTGGGACTGGGAGCCCGCGTTCGATCTCGAGCGCATGACCGCTGATATGCTGAAACACCTCAATCAAGGATGACCGCATGCCCGTCGATCGCCTGAGGACCGTCCTTCGGAACCACGTGGCCTCGCTGGAGGAGGCGGGGACCGCCAAGGGTGAGGAGAAAGTCGTCGTCGCGGTGAAGCCCGCGCAGGGCGACCGGGGGCCCCGCTTCCTCCTGCGGGGTGAGGGAGACAAGGAGTTCATCCGCATGAACTCCAACTCGTATCTGGGTCTCGGGCTCCACCCGGAGGTGATCCGCGCCGAGGAGGAGGCCACCCGCGCCTTCGGCGCCGGGCCCGGGGCGGTGCGCTTCATCTCGGGCACCTACGAAGCGCACGTGCGCCTGGAGGAGAAGCTGGCGGAGTTTCACCGCCGGGAGGCCGCCATGATCTTCTCCTCCGCCTACGCCACCGTGGTCTCCACCATCACACCGCTCACCACCGCCGAGACGGTGCTCATCTCCGACGAGCTGAACCACAACTGCATCATCAACGCCATGCGGCTCAGCCGTCCGGCGGGCAAGGAGATCTACGCCCACAACGACACCGCGGCGCTGGAGCGGGCGCTGGAGGCGTGGAAGGGGAGGGCGAAGCGCGCGCTGGTGGTCACCGACGGGATCTTCTCCATGCGGGGCGACCACGCGCCGCTGGACGAGATCATGGAGATCTGCGCGCGCCACGACGACGCCTTCGACGAGAACGTCGTGTGCGTGGTGGACGACTCCCACGGCGTGGGCGCCTTCGGCGACACCGGCCGGGGCACCGAGGAGTACACCGGGTGCGCGCCGGTGGACGTGCTGGTGGGGACGCTGGGCAAGGCGCTCGGCGTGAACGGCGGGTACGTGGCGGCCGATGCCGACGCCATCCGCTTCCTGCGGGAATCGGCGCAGATGTACATCTACTCCAACCCCATCACCGTGGGCGAAGCGGCGGCGGCGCTGAAGTCGGTGGAGATCGTGGACAGCGACGAGGGCCGCGGCCTCATCCGGCGGCTGCGTGCGCTCACGAAACGCTTCGAGGAGGGGCTGGGCCGCGTCGGCATCGAGACCATCCCCGGCGATCATCCGGTGGTGCCCCTCATGATCCGTGACACGCAGCGCACACGCGACCTGGTGGCATACCTCTATGAGCACGGCGTGCTGGTCACCGGGCTTGCCTATCCGGTGGTCCCCCGGGGCGACGAGGAGATCCGGGTGCAGATCAACGCCGACCACACCGAGGCCGACATCGACTACGTGCTGGACGTCCTCTCCCGCTACCCGCGGGAGGGCTGACTCCGGCCTCCGTCCTGCACCGAAGGAGGTGCGACATGGCGCAGCAGTCCGACGACAAGGTCACCGTACTCTTCATGCTGGCGGTGATGGCCTTCGCCATCGTCCTGGTGGACGACCGCTGGGTGCGCGTCGGGCTGGGGCTCCTCCCGGCGCTCATGCTGGCGCAGCGGGCGCTCCAGGGAAGCGGGGTGGGGGCGAAGTCCGCCCCGCGGGTGGGCGCGGCGGACCGCCGGCACGACGCCGAGGTGCGCCGCTACATCGACCAGCTCCTGAAGCACTTCCGCGAGTTCTACACCATGTGCCATCTGATGGCGCAGGGGACGCTGGATCCCGCCGAGGCGAAGGATCTGGCGGCGGGGTTGGAGCGCAGACTCAACGCCCTCCTGGCCGAGGTCACGGACGCCGCGAGGAAGCAGGCGGAGGAAGCACGGGGATAGAGGACTCTTTCGGCGCCGGGCTTCTACGCCACAGATTGGGACTGTCCCCCCCAGGATCGGTGATGCGATGAACGAGACTCCCCGGCGAGGTACGCCTGCGGCGCGGGTGCTGGACCAGGCCTTCGATCTCATCTTCGACGTGGGGCCGGTGGGTGTGGCCACCGTGGATCCGCAGCTCCGCATCGAGCGCGCGAACCCGCGCTTCTGCGAGATGGTGGGGTACTCGGAGGAGGAACTCCGCCGCCTGACCTTCGCCGACATCACCCACCCCGACGACGTGGCACGGAACGTGGCCATGGCGCGCGACTCCTTCGCCGGGGGGCCGAGTCACTACACCATCGAGAAGCGCTATCTCACCAGGTCGGGTGAGACGGTGTGGGCGAGGGTGACGGCCCTGTTCGTGCGCGATGAGGACGGGACGCCGGTATACGGCCTGGCGCTCATCGAAGACATCACCGACCGCAAGCGCTCGGAGGCGGAGATCCGGGCGCTGAACGCCGAGCTGGAGGGCCGGGTGGCGCAACTGGAGGCCACCAACGAGGCACTGAAGCGGGCGAATGAGGAGCTGGACACCTTCAGCGCCAACGTCTCGCACGACCTGAAGAGTCCGCTGGTGACGGTGGCGCAGTTCAGCCAGATGCTCCTGGAGGGGGAGCGGGGACCGCTGGCGGAAGGGCAGGCGGAGCTGGTGCGCCGGGTGCGCAACGCGGGCCTTCAGGCCATGCACATCATCGACGACCTGCGCGATCTGGCGGACGTGACGCGCCGCGAGATCTTCGCCGAGGAGATCGACCTCTCCGCCATGACCTGGCGCATCGTGGACGAGCTCACCGCCCTGGATCCCGAGCGCAGCATCCACTTCGAGGTACGCCCGGACCTGCGGGCCTATGGCGATCCGGCGCTGGTCCGCCTCCTCATGGTGAACCTCCTGCAGAACGCGTGGAAGTACACCCGGCCCGCGGAGAAGGCGCGGGTGGAGGTGGGCGCGGAGGCGGGCCCCGTGCGCACGGTGTTCTACGTACGGGACAACGGTGTGGGGTTCGACAACGCCCACCGCGAGCGGATCTTCCAGGCTTTCGAGCGTCTGCGGCCCGAGGAGTTCAGCGGAACGGGGCTGGGGCTGGCCACCGCGCGGCGGATCGTGCAGCGGCACGGCGGAAGCATCTGGGCGGAGGGCGAACCGGGCCGCGGCGCCACCTTCCGCTTCACGCTCTAACGGGCGCGGCCCCCCCCTGGCATCGGGTCAGGCTGCAGCGCAACTTCCTCCCGGAAGCGCAGCACTGGAGGTCACCATGCGCCGACTCCTTTTCCTGGTCCTGGCCGCCTGTGCCCCGGCCCTCTCCGGCTGCGGCACGCCGGACCGCGGCCATGACGTCGCCGCCGTCTTCGACGGACGCGCCGGTCAGTGGGTCGACCTCACCCACACCTTCGACTCCACCACCATCTACTGGCCCACCGACACCGCCGGTTTCCGCCTGACGGAGCTGGCCTACGGGCCCACTCCCGGCGGATGGTTCTACGCGGCCTACGCGCTCTCCAGCGCAGAGCACGGCGGAACGCACCTGGACGCCCCCATCCACTTCGCCGAGGGGCGCCTCACCACCGACCGGATCCCGCTGAGCGGGCTCATCGGGCCGGCGGCGGTGGTGGACGTCTCCCCTCAGGCGGCGGCCCGATGAGCCCGCTCAGCGGGATCCGGTCGGTGGTGAGGCGCCCCTCGGC
>WGEM01000361.1 GCA_015492755.1 Gemmatimonadota bacterium
AGATGTGTATAAGAGACAGCACGAGGGCGTGGCGTACGAGCACTTCCGTCGTGCGCTGGCGCTCCAGCCCCAGGACCCGTACGTGCTGGCCACCGTGGGCAACGGCATCGCCGCCTTCGACGACCCCGACGCCATGGAGGCGCTCAAGACCGCCGCCATCACCGCGCCCGAGATGCCGCTCACGCGCCTCCTCTACGGTGCCTACCTCTCCCGGGAGGGGTTCCACGACTGGGCCATTGAGCAGCTCACCGCCGCGCGGGAGCTGGACGAGACCGATCCGCAGATCGCCTACGAGCTGGGCGTGGCCCACGCCCTGGCCGGCGACCACGAGCGCGCGTCGGTGGCGCTGGCCGACGCGGTTGCGCTGGACCCGGAAGACGGGTGGGCGCGCGTGGTCTTCGGGTTGGTGCTCCTGGAGCTCGACCGGCTGGAAGAGGCGGTGGGGGAACTCCTGGAAGGCGCCACGCTCCGGCCCGAAGACGTGGAGGCCCAGCTGCTGGCGTCGCTGGCGGCGGCGGCGTACGGCTGGCTGGACGAGGCGTACGAGATGCTGGAGCGCGCCCGTATCCGCAGCGCCGAGGGCGACTGGCCGCTGGTGGCGGCGGTGGAGGAGCAGGTGGACGCCGGAGCCGACGAGGCCCGCACACTCCTTCGCGAAGACGTGGGGCCGCAGGCGCTCCGGACCCGGCTGGCGGAGCGCCCATGAGCCGGCTGCGGATCCCCGCGCGCCGCGAGCGCCTGGACAACGGCCTCCGGGTGGTCCTCTCCCCCGACCGGAGCGTCCCGGTGGTCTCGGTGAACATCTGGTACGGAGTGGGCTCGCGGAACGAGCCGCCGGGGCGCACCGGCTTCGCGCACCTCTTCGAGCACATGATGTTCCAGGGCTCGCTCCACGTGCCGAAGAACAAGCACTTCGAGTACATCGAGCGGGCCGGCGGCTCACTGAACGCCACCACCTGGTTCGACCGCACCAACTACTTTGAGACGCTTCCGGCGCATCATCTGGAGCTGGCGCTCTGGCTGGAGTCCGATCGCATGGGGTGGATGCTTCCCGCCATGGATCAGGAGAAGCTGGACAACCAGCGCGAGGTGGTGAAGAACGAGAAGCGTCAGCGCTACGACAACCAGCCCTACGGCGACTGGGACGAGCGCATCCTGAAGATGGTCTTTCCGCCCTCGCACCCGTATCACCATACCGTCATCGGGTCCATGGAAGACCTGGACGCCGCCACGCTGGACGACGTGGCGGACTTCTTCCGCACCCACTACGTGCCCAACAACGCGGTGCTGACGCTGGCGGGCGACGTCGACGCCGACGAGGCTCTGGCGCTGGTGGAGCGCTACTTCGGCGAGATCGAGCCGGGGGCTCTCCCGGCTGAGTTGCCGCTGGATCCCACGGTGGACCCCGTGCTGGGTGGAACGGTGCGGGAGCACGTGAGGAGCGACGTCCCGCTCACGCGTGTGATCATGGCCTTCCGCTCGCCGCCCTACACCGACGAGTCGTTCAAGGTGGCGGAAGTGGCGCGGGGGCTCCTGGGGATGGGGCGCGCTTCGAGGCTCTACCGCCGGCTGGTGCGGGAGCGTCGCGTCGCGTCCAGCGTGGTGACGTACGTCTATCCGCTCATCACCGGGGCGGGGATGTTCCTCACCTGGGCCACCGGGCTGCCCGACACCGATCCCGAGACGCTGGAGACGGCGCTGGCGGAAGAGATCGACGCGCTGGCGGAGGCGGAGGACCATGAGGTGGAACGCGCCATCGCCCTCACCGAGACCGATCTGGTGCACGCTCTGGAGCGGATGGGCGAGCGCGCCGACCTGCTCTCCATGTTCGAGATGTACTTTGCCGATCCCGAGCGACTGAACCACGAACTGGACCGGCTCCGGTCGGTGACCTCCGCCGACGTGCGCGCCTACGCCCGCCAGCGCTTGGGGCCGGCCAACCGCGCCGTGCTCATCTACGAACCGGAGGCCTCTTCATGAGCGTGCTCGACCGTTCGCGTCCGCCCGCCCCGGGCCCGGTGCGCCTCGCCGAGTTTCCCGGATTCCAACGGACCACGCTCGGAAACCACATGAGCCTGCGTGTATGCCGCGTCGATCGTCTGCCCGTGGTGAGCACCGCAA
>WGEM01000362.1 GCA_015492755.1 Gemmatimonadota bacterium
ATATCCGCGTTGGGCCACCGCCCACGCCATCTCGTCCGGCGCCACCGGCGGGAAGACGTGGGTGAGAAGGAGGAGCTCTGGCTCCGCCAGCGTGGCCATCTCGGCCACACTCGCCGGCGAGAGATGGAGGTCCACGGGCGGAGGATCGGGGAGCGCGCACTCCGCCACCAGGACACGGACCCCGCGCATGAAGCGCGCCACCTCCTGCGAGGGACCGGTGTCGCCGGTGTACCCCACCGCGCCCTCCGGCGTCTCTACGCGGTAGGCCACCGACTCCTCGGTGTGGGGCGTGGAGGTGGCGGTGAGCGTCACGTCCTCCCCCAGCTCCAGGACCTCCTCCGGTGCCACCTCCCGCACCTCACAGGCGAATCCCGGATCGGTGACGTGCTCGCCCAGAACACCGGCGAGTCGCGTCACGAAGTCGGCGAAGCCGGGCGGCCCGATGAGTGTTAGGGGTGCCTCGCGGGGTTCCGGTAACGCATGGCGGAGCGCGAACATGAGGCCCGGGAGATCCCCCACGTGGTCGGCGTGGTAGTGGGTGATGGCGATGTGCGTGACGCGGTGCCAGGCCTTACGGTGGCGAGCCAGCCCGTGGACGGTCCCGTGCCCGGCATCCAGAAGGAGGCGGAGCTCACGCCGCCGGAGCCAGTGCGCCGCCGAGTGACGGCCATCGTCCGGCAGCAGCGTGCCGCTGCCCAGGACGGTGAGCGTCGCCGCGTCCGAGCTCGACATCCGTGCGGTACGCTCAGGCGGCGCCCGCCGCCTGGAGCGCCTCCTCCAGCTTCACCCCCACGATGGTGCTCACCCCCGGCTCCTCCATGGTGACGCCGTAGATCCAGTCGGCGGCCTCGATGGTGCGCGGGTTGTGGGTGATGACCACGAACTGCGTCTGGTCCTTGAAATCCTGCAGGAGCTTGATGAAGCGCCCGATGTTGTTCTCGTCCAGAGGCGCGTCCACCTCGTCCAGCACGCAGAAGGGGCTGGGTTTGACCAGGTAGATCCCGAAGAGGAGCGAGAGCGCCGTGAGCGCCCGCTCGCCACCGGAGAGGAGGTCGATGCGCTGCGTCTTCTTCCCCCTGGGGCTGGCGTGGATCTCGATGGTGGCCTCCAGGGGGTCGTCGCTCTCCTGAAGCCAGAGATCCGCCTCGCCGCCCTCGAAGAGCCGCAGGAAGGTCTCCCTGAAGTTCTTCCGGATCTCT
The DNA here is from genome assembly GCA_015492755.1 of Gemmatimonadota bacterium. GTDB lineage: Bacteria > Gemmatimonadota > Gemmatimonadetes > Longimicrobiales > Gaopeijiaceae > S146-37. The sequence goes on from WGEM01000362.1 coordinate 1,200, forward strand.
TCGAAGGTGGTCATGAAGAGCTCGGTGGCGGTCTTGTTGATCTCGCGGATGGCGGCCCGCAGGTCGTCGCGTGCCTTCACCAGATCGTCGCGCTGCTGGAGGAGGAACTCCAATCGCCGGCTCTCCTCCTCGTGTTCCTCCACCGCCAGAAGGTTCACCGGGCCGATCCGGTCCAGGGCGTCAATGAGCTCCCGGAGCTCCTGCTGGAGCGCTTCCGGATCTCCTTCCACCGGCTCCGCCTCGTCAAGGAGGACCTCCAGGGGCTTCCCCCACTCGCCCTCCAGACGCTCCCGGATCCGACCGATGCGGCCGTCCAGCTCCTGCCGCTCCAGCTCCAGCGCGTGCTTGCGATCCGAGGCGGCGCGTTCGGCGGTGCGGGCCTCACGAACCCGCTTCTCGGCGGCGGCGAGCTGCGCTGCGATGGCCTCCAGAACCTCGTCCCGCTCGCGGACACGGGCCTCCGCCTCGGTGCGCGCGGCGAAGAGGCGTTCCGTGGCCTCGTCCCCCTCGGCACGCACCCTGCGCGCCTCCTGCTGCTCGGCGCGCAACCGTTCCTCCTCCGCGTCCAGCGCCGTCAGGCGCCGGGCCACATCCCGGCGCGCCGCCGCCAGCCCTTCCAACCGCTCGGTGATGCGGGCCAGGTCGCCCTCGAAGCGGGCCACGTCCACCGCCAGGCGGGCCTCTTCCGCGCGGGCCGTCTCCCAGGCCGCCTGGGCTTCGTCCACAGCGGCCCGCGCTCCGGCACGCGCCTCCTGGAGTTCCGCCTCCTGCTCCATGAGGACCCGGCGATCCTCTCGCGCTTCCGCCGCCCGCTGCAGGGCCCGCTCGCGTGCCGCCCGGGCACCCTCGATCTGCCGCGCCAGCTCCTCCTTCAGGCGGTCCACCCGCCCCTGCCGGTCGCTCTGAGCCGCCGAGGACGCACGACGGAGTCTGGA
>WGEM01000363.1 GCA_015492755.1 Gemmatimonadota bacterium
CCACCACCGCCGCCCGCACCGCGTCGGCGGCGAACGCCACCTGTTCGCCGGTGAGCACCACCGGGGGCGCCAGTTGAAGCACCTGGCCGGTCTCCCCGGCGGGGAGCGCCAGGACTCCGCGGCGGAGAAGCGCCCGGGCCACCCGGGCGCCGGACCCAGCCGCACCGAAGTCGATGCCCAGGAGGAGCCCCATGCGCCGCACCTCCGGGGGCGACGGCAGCGCACAGAGGCGCTCCTCCAGCGCGTCGGCAAGCGTCCGCCCCAACGACTCCGCACGCTCCGGGACACCCTCACGCTCCACGGCGTCCAGCACCGTGCAGGCGGCGGCGCACGCCACCGGGTGACCCAGGAAGGTGCTGGTGTGCACCGCCTCGCCCCCGCTCTCCGGCCACGCATCCATCACCGACACCTCCCCCAGGCACGCCGAGAGGGGGAAGCCGCCGCCAAGCGCCTTACCCACGCACACCAGGTGCGGCTCCAGGCCCACGCGCGTGGACGCCAGAGGCGCACCGCACCTGCCGAGGCCGTTGAAGATCTCGTCGGCGATGAGCACGGCCCCGTGCGCCCGCACCAGAGCGCTCAGCGCCTGCATGAACCCCGCCTCGGGGATGCGGACACCCGCGCGCCCCTGCACCGGCTCCACGATGACGGCCCCCACCGGATCGCCGTTGGGCGCGCCGTGGCGGAGCCCCGCCTCCACCGCCTCGAGACTCGCCTGCGCCTCGGCCGCGTCGCACCCCTCCACCGGGAAGGGGGCGAACGTCACACCCCCGTAGAGGCGCGGCTCGAAGGGCGCGCGAAAGTGCCCCCGGTGGGTGACGGCGAGGGCACCCAATGTGAGTCCGTGATATGCGCCGTCGAAGGCCACCACACCCGGACGGCCCGTGGCCAGGAGCGCCGTCTTGAGCGCCGCTTCCACCGCCTCGGCACCCGAAGAGCCCAGAATCACACGAGTCTCGCGCCACGGCCCCAGACGCGCCAGGCGCTCCAGGGCTTCCAGCTTCACCGCCGGCGGGTGGACGTCGCCCATCCCGTGGACCAGGCGCCGCATCTGCGCCGCGGCGGCCTCCAGCACCGGGGGTGGCGCGTGCCCGAGGAGCGCCACGCCGAAGGCTCCGGTGAGGTCCAGGTATACGTTTCCGTCGGCGTCCCGCACGTTGGCGCCCGCCGCCGCCTCCCAGAAGACCGGCCACTCATCCGACAGGTAGGTGACGTCGCGCGACTCCACCGCCCGCAGCCGCCGGGCGAAGGCCCGCGACGCGGGGCCTGGCGGTGGGACGCGGAGTTCGGGAAGGCGGGCGCCCAGCGCCCCGCCGGCGTCTCGCGTCACTCCTCGACGAGGACGGGCTCCGCCTGCATCCCCATGGCGTGGTATCCCTTGTCCACGTGCAACGTCTCGCCGGTGATGCCGGCCGCCAGCGGGGAGCAGAGGAAGGCGGCGGCGTGCCCCACGTCGTCGGCCGTGTTGGCCTCACCCAGCGGGGAATTGGCGGCGTAGTAGGCCACCATCTGGTGGATGGACCCGATGGCCTTGGCGGCCCGGCTGGCCAGGGGGCCCGCACTGATGGTGTTCACCCGGATTCCGTACCGGCGCCCCGCCTCGAAGGCCAACGTGCGCGTGTCCGCTTCCAGCGCCGCCTTCGCGGAGCTCATTCCCCCGCCGTAGCCCGGAATGACCCGCTCCGCGGCCAGGTACGAGAGCGACACCACGGCGCCGCCCCGGTTCATGAGGGGTGCGAATCGTTGAACCATGCTCACCAGCGAGTACGCGCTGGCGCCGATGGCGGCGAGGTACCCGTCGCGACTCGTCTCGATGAGGGGCTTCTGCACCTCCGGGCCGTTGGCGAGGGAGTGTACCAGGACGTCCAGGCAGGGTGCGCCGAAGTCGGCGCGCATCCTGTCCGCGACGCCCTGGATGGAGTACCCCTCCAGCTCGGCGTAGCGCCTGTCGGACTGCACCTCCTCCGGGACGTCCTCGTCGGTGTCGTAGACGGCGTCCAGCGGATAGATCCGCTCCAGCTCGAGGGTGCCTCCGCCGGGGAGCGAGGTGTCGAGCTTTCCCCGCTCGAGGCTCTTGGTGAAGATGCGGAGCGCCGGCGGCCAGGTCCCCACGCAGACGCTGGCGCCCGCCTCCGCCAGCGCCCTGACGATGGCCCATCCGTAGCCCCGGTCGTCCGCCACGCCCGCGACGAACGCGCGCTTACCCTTCAGATCCAGTGAGAGCATGGAATCCTCGCTCCTCGTTCCGTGGTTCGGTGTCCCGCGCCAAAGGTAACGCCCGGCGGAGCGCAAACGTCGGAGCGCGCGCCCCCGATGCGCCACCCCCGCCGTCCGTCAGAGGAGATACACCCCGGCCAGCACATACGCCGCCAGCAGGACGGCCCCCTCCACACGGCCCAGCCGCCAGCCGGTCCGGAGGAAGGGGAAAACCAGCACCGACATGGCGATCACCGCCGGGAGCTCCCGTCGGAGCACCGACGGTGGGATCACCATGGGCTCGATGACCGCCGCCACGCCAAGGATGGCCGCCACGTTGAAGATGTTGGAGCCGATGACGTTGCCCACGGCGATGTCGGGTTCCCGGTGCGCCGCCGCCACCACCGACGTGGCCAGCTCAGGCAGCGAGGTACCCACGGCCACCACGGTGAGTCCGATGATCACCTGCGAGACTCCCAGGGCGGACGCCACCTGCACGGCGCCCTGCACGATGGCGTATCCCCCCAGCACCAGACCGCACGAGCCCAGGATCACCCAGGTCACGTCGGAGAGGTCCACCACCGTCCGGGCCTGCTCCACCTCCCGCATGTAGTCCTGGTACTCCTCCAGCACCACCGCGGACTCCGTCTCCACCGAGTGGGAAACGAACAGAAGATACGCCCCGAGCGCCAGCAGCAGGATCACTCCGTCGCCACGACCCAGCGTGAGATCCTCCATCACCAGCGGATAGAGCGCCACGGTGACCAGGAGCATGAGCGGCATCTCCCGCCAGACCACCCGTGCCTGGACGTCCAGCGGTTTCAGGAGCGCCGTGAGGCCGAGGATGAGCCCGATGTTGGCCAGGTTGGAGCCCATCACGTTCCCGATGGCGAGATCCGAGTTTCCGCTCAGCGCCGCCACCGTGCTCACCACCAGCTCCGGCGCCGACGTCCCGAAGGAGACCACGGTGAGACCCACCACGATGGGACTCACGCCCAGCGAGGCCGCCAGCCGCGCCGCGCCGCGCACCAGCCATTCGGCGCCGTAATACAGGACGCCGATGCCCAGGACCAGAAGCAGGACGTCGGGCAGGAGTGCCGTCACGCCGCGCCTCCCTCCCGGAGGAAGACACGACGGCGCTCTGCGCCCCGCGCCGCCATCCAGGTCTGGAAGTCCTCCAGCGAGCGCGTGTTCAGCACGTCGGCGGCGGTGAGCCAGCCGCGCCGCGCCTGATCCACGCCGAAGCGCATGTTGTCCAGCCCCGACGGCTTGTGCGCGTCGGTGCTGATGACCACCGGCACACCCAGCTCCCGGGCCCGGTGCACGTGCACGTCACTGAAGTCCAGCCGGTGGGGGTTGGCGTTCAGCTCCACCGCCACGCCCTCTTCCGCACAGGCGTGAAGCACCTCCTCCACGTCGAAATCGAAGGGGTCGCGACGGTTCAGGAGACGACCGGTGGGATGGGCCAGGATGTCCACGGCGGGGTGCCTCACCGCCCGCAGGATGCGGCGGGTCATGGCGTCGCGGTCCAGGTCGAAATACGAATGAACGGACACCACCACCAGGTCCAGCTCCTCCAGGACGTCGTCGGGGAGATCCAGCGCGCCGTCCTTCAGGATGTCCACCTCGGCGCTGCGAAAGATGCGGATGTCCGGCAGCCGCTCCTGTACCTCCTCCACCTCCCGCCACTGTTCCCGCGCGCGCTCGGGCGTGAGTCCCCCCACCATGGCCATGGCCTGGCTGTGGTCGGTGATGGCCATGTAGGCGTATCCCCGCTCCAGACAGGCCCGCGCCATCTCTTCGATGGAGGCCTTACCGTCGCTCCAGGTGGAGTGCATCTGGAGATCACCCCGGATGTCCTCCAGACGGACCAGCTCCGGGAGGCGACCCTCTTCGGCCGCCTCGATCTCCCCACGGTTCTCCCGCAGCACCGGCGGGATCCAGACGAGCCCCAACGCCTCGTAGACGCCCTCCTCCCTCTCGCCGGCCACCCGCGGTCCCCACGCCGCCTCGCGCGCCTCGGGCTCCCATCCGGACTCCTCCGGATCCTCCTCCATCGCCTCGTCCTCCGGCGTGCGGAAGACACCCCACTCGTTCAGCCTCAGCCCCATCCGTACCGCGCGGATGCGGAGGGCCACGCTGTGTTCCTTGGACCCGGTGAAGTACTGCAGCGCCGCACCGAAGGAGTGAGGGGGCACCACGCGGAGATCCACCTGGAGGCCCGACGGCATCGTGATGGTCCCCTTGGTACTCCCCGCCGCCTCCACGTCCTGGGCGTCGGGATAGCGCACGAAGTGCTCCACCACCGGTGTGCCGTCGCCGTCGAACTCGGTGACGATGTCCACGTCGCCGATGGTCTCTTTTCGCCGCCGCAGACTCCCCGCGATCTCCACCCGACCCACGCCCTCGGCCTCGCGGAGGTACGCCGCCACGTGCTCCGCCACGGCTTCCGCCTCATGAATGAGGAAGCGACCGCTGTGGCGGCGGTAAACCTCGATGGCGTGGGCGATCCGTTCGGCGGTGCGTTTCCCGAAGCCCGGCAGGTCCTCCACCTTACCCGCCGCCAGCGCGCGCTCCAGGTCGTCGATGGTGGCCACACCCAGCGACTCGTAGAGCACCTTCGCCTTCTTGGGCCCCACCCCCTCCAGCTGCGTGAGTGTGGCCAACGACCGGGGGATCTCACGCGTCACCTCCTCCAGACGTGGCAGTGTGCCCGTGGCGAGGAGCGCCCGGATCTGCGTCGCCACGCTCTCCCCGATGCCCGGGATCGCGGTGAGATCCTCTCCCGCCTCCACCATGTCGCGCACCGGGCGTGCCAGACTCTCCACCGCCGCGGCGGCGTTCCGGTACGCCCGCACCCGGAAGGGACTCGCCCCCTGGATCTCCAGGAGATCCGCCAGCTCCGTGAGCGCCCGCGCGATGTCGTGGTTCTCCATGCGTCTCAGTCCGCTCCAGGGACGTCCCCGCCCAGCTCGCGCACCTTCTCCACGAAGGCCTGGAAGTCCAGCACCGGCACGCCCAGGCGCTGAGCCTTCTCCAGCTTCGAGCCCGGGTTCTCACCGGCCACCACGAAGTCCGTCTTCCGGGATACCGACGAAGCCGTCCTGCCGCCCACGGACCGCCACGCGGCTTCCGCCGTGGCTCGTGGTACCGGGATCGTCCCGGTGAAGACCGCGGTGCCCGCCGCTCCACGGTCCACCGCCACCGACTCCGGCGCCACCGGCTCGACGCCCTTCGCCAGGATGGCGTCGATGGCCCGGGCGTTGCGTTCGTCCGCGAAGAACGCCGTGATGGCCTCGCTCATCTTGGGCCCGATCCCCTCCACCGCCTCCAGCTCCTCGCGGGTGGCGTGGCGGATGCATTCCAGGCTTCCGAAATGCTCGGCCAGCGTACGCGCCACCGCCACCCCCACCTCGGGAATCCCCAGGGCCACCAGGAAGCGTTCCAGGGGCGGTCGCTTGGTGGCCTGAATGGCCTCCACAAGCGCGTGGGCCGACTTCTCCGCGAAGCCCTCCAGCTCCATGAGGTCTTCCGGCCGCAGGTCGTAGAGGTCCGCCAGTTCCCGGACCAGCCCGTGATCCACCAGCAGCACCGCCGTCTCCTCGCCGAGCCCCTCGATGTCCAGCGCCTGGCGGGACGCGTAGTAGACGATCCGGGCCTTGAGCTGAGCCGGACACCCGAACCGGTTGGGGCAGACGGTACGCGGGCCGTCCTCCACCACCGGCGTGCCGCACGCCGGACACTCCGTGGGCATCTCGAAGGGAGGGCCCCGCTCGCCCTCCCGATCCACAACCTCCACCACCTGCGGAATCACGTCCCCCGCCCGCTGGATCCGGACACGGTCCCCCACCCGGATGTCCTTGCGGCGCACTTCCTCCCGGTTGTGGAGCGACGCCCGGGACACCGTCACTCCCCCGATGACCACCGGCTCCAGAATGGCCACCGGGGTGAGGACACCCGTGCGGCCCACCTGCACCTGAATGTCCAGCACGCGTGTCACCGCCTGACGGGGCGCGAACTTGAAGGCCAGCGCCCAGCGCGGGTGGTGCGAGGTGGCGCCCAGCGCCTCCCGCGCCGACAGGTCGTCCAGCTTGATCACCACGCCGTCGATCTCGTAGTCCAGGTGGTCCCGCGCCTCCTCCCAGGAGCGATGGTAGGCCAGGATCTCGTCCACCGTGCGGGCGCGCTGCGCCCGCTCGGGCGTCTTGAAGCCCCACGCCACGAGGGCCGCCAGCCCCTCCCAGTCGCGGCGGAAGGTCGCCCCCTCCACCGCCAGCACGTCGTAGACGAAGGCCACCAGCTTCCGCGAGGCCGTTACCCGCGGGTCGAGCTGCCGCAGCGCCCCGGCGGCCGAATTGCGCGGCGAGGCATAGGGCTCCAGGCCGCGCGCCTCCAGCTCGGCGTTGAAGGCGAGGAAGTCGGAGATGTACATCATGACCTCGCCGCGGACGGCCAGCATCCTCGGCGCCGGGCGCTCCTCCGTCCGCAGGCGGAGGGGGACCGTGGGGATCGTGCGCACGTTGGCGGTGACGGCTTCGCCCACGAATCCGTTGCCGCGGGTGACGCCGCGCACCAGCACGCCGTCCTCGTACACCAGCTCGATGGAGGCGCCGTCCAGCTTGGGCTCCAGGACGTACACGGGTTCGTGGCCGGTGCCCAGCGCCTTGCGGATGCGTTCGTCGAAGCGAGCCACCTCGGCCGGATCCTGCGTCGAATCCAGGGAGAGGAGAGGGGCCACGTGTTCCACCGTCTCGAAGCCCTCGGCGGGCTCGGCACCCACCCGCTGGGTGGGCGAGTCCGGCGTCACCAGCTCCGGATAGCGCGCCTCCAGCTCCTTCAGGCGCGCGAAGAGCCGGTCGTACTCGTCGTCTCCGATTTCCGGGCGGTCGAGGACGTAGTAGAGGTAATTGTGGCGATGGAGCTCCCGCCGGAGCTCCTCCGCCTCGCGCCGCACCGCTTCGGGTACGGACGACTCCCTGGATGCGTCGTCGGCCGGGGCCTGGGGGCGCTTGTCGGTCACGGTGCTGAAGCGGGCCTCGTGTGTGCTGTGCGTCGATGGGCGCGCGGGGCGCGTGTGGCAAAGCACAATAATACCAATACCGCTTCCACGCGGTGGGGGTGTGGCGCGGCGGCCGGGCGGCCCGCATCATGTACCGCCGCGCCCCGGGGCGCACCGCACGTCAGCCAAGAGACTCCGGAGGGATCATGAGCACGGCCCGCTTGCTTCGGCACACCGGCTTCGCCGTCCTGTTCACGCTCGCGTTCAGCGCGGGAGCCGCCGCGCAGGGGATGGAGGAGACCAACCCCAGGCGCCCCGACGAGGGCGACGGGCCGCACCAGCGCCTCATCCTCCGGGGCGTCACCATCATCGACGGTACCGGAGCCCCACCCATGGGCCCCGTGGACATCGTGGTGGAGAACGACCGCATCGCCGAGATCCGTTCCGTGGGATTCCCCGGCGTGCCCATCGACCACCGCCGACGGCCGCAGGGCGCCACGAAGGAATACGACCTGAGCGGGCACTACGTGCTCCCGGGCTTCATCGACATGCACGCCCACACCGGCGGCCCGGGCAAGGCGCCGCAGCCCGAGTACACGTACAAGCTCTGGATGGCACACGGAATCACCACCTCACGGGGCGTGGGGCACGGGCCCATGATGTGGGCGCTCAACGAGAAGGCGCGCGCCGCGCGCAACGAGATCGTGGCGCCGCGGATGTTCACCTACGCGCGCCCCGGTGAGGCGTGGGACCGGGGCCCGGTGGACTCGCCCCAGAAGGCCCGCGAATGGGTGCGCTGGGCCGCCCAGCAGGAGGTGGACGGTCAGAAGATCGACGGGCTCAAGCTCACCGCCTTCGACCCACCCATCATGGAGGCCCTCATCGACGAGGCCCACAAGCACGGGCTGGGCACGGTGGCGCACCTGGCCCAGACGGGTGTGGCGCGCATGACGGCCCTGGACGCCGCCGAGATCGGACTCGACATGATGACCCACTACTACGGTCTCTTCGAGTCCATGCTCACGGACTACTCCATCCAGGACTGGCCGCTGGACTACAACTACAACAACGAGCAGCACCGCTTCGGCCAGGTGGGGCGCCTCTGGTACCAGAGCGCCGAGCCGGGATCCGAGCAGTGGAACGCCCTCATCGAGCGGTTCCTGGAGCTGGACTTCGGCATCGATCCCACCATGACCATTTACGAAGCCTCACGCGACGTCATGAGGGCCCGTGAGGCGGAGTGGCACGACGAGTACACGCTTCCCAGCCAGTGGGACTTCTACCAGCCCAGTCGCCGCGCCCACGGATCGTACTGGTTCTACTGGACCAGCGAGGACGAGTACCACTGGAAGAAGTTCTACCAGAAGTGGATGCAGTTCCTCAACGACTACAAGAACGCCGGCGGCATCGTCACCACCGGGTCCGACTCCGGGTTCATCTACAAGCTCTACGGCTTCGACTACATCCGCGAGCTGGAGCTGCTGAGGGAGGCGGGCTTCCACCCCATCGAGGTGATTCGCTCCGCCACCTACTACGGCGCGCTGCAGCTCCACAAGCCCAAGGGCATGGAGAACGACCTTCAGTTCGGCATCCTGCGACCCGGACTCAAAGCCGACATGGTGGTGGTGGATCAGAACCCCATCGAGAACCTGAAAGTCCTCTACGGCACCGGCGCGGTGAAGCTCAACGACGAGACCGGCGAGGTGGAGCGCGTGGGCGGCATCAAGTACACCATCAAGGACGGGATCGTGTACGACGCCAAGAAGATGCTGGCGGACGTGCGGGAGATGGTGCGCAAGCAGAAGGAGGAGCGGATGGTGAGCGAAGGCGGGCGGTAGCCCGCCAGGGCTCAGCGCCCGCCCCCGCCCAGGCGCTCCGCCACCACGCGGCGGAGCGTCTCCAGGCGCACCGGCTTGGCGATGACGGGGTTCCCGCCCACCTCGTGGCCGCTGGAACCCACCTCCGACTCGCTCACCAGCCCGGTGAGGAAGACCGCGGGGAGTGCCTCCAGGCCGGGCACCCGCCGGAGTTCGGCCAGGAGCTCGCCGCCGTCCATCCGGGGCATGACGATGTCCAGGATCACCAGGTGCGGCAGGAAGCCGCGCGCCTCGGCCAGGGCCGACTCCGCGTCGTTCACCGCCCGCACATCGTAGCCCTCGATCCGCGCCAGCGCCTGCACCAGCACGTCGGTGATTGCGGGTTCGTCGTCGACGATGAGGATCCGCTTTGCGTCCACGCCACTCAAGGGGATGCCATGACGATGGGCGCCTGCGGGGTGCGGCGCCGCATCCCGCAATGTAGTGTGGGCGGCGCCTGAAACGAAGGAGAATCCGTGGACCTGAAAGCCATCCGGGGCGACACCCCGGGATGCGCACACCGCATCCACCTCAACAATGCCGGTGCGTCGCTCATGCCTCGCCCCGTCCTGGATGAGATCCTGGAGCACCTGGGGCTGGAATCCAGGATCGGAGGGTACGAAGCGGAAGCGGAGTGCCGGGCGGAGATTGCGGCCGCCTACGACGCCGTGGCCGAGCTGGTGGGCGCGGAAGCGCACCGCGTGGCCTTCACCGAGCACGCCACCGCCGCCTTTGTCACCGCGCTCTCTGCGGTGCCGCTGGGTGAGGGGGACCTCATCCTCACCACCCGCCACGACTACGTCTCCAACCAGATCCAGTACCTCTCGCTCCAGCGGAGGCTGGGGGTGCGCGTGGAGCGGATCCCCGATGCCCCGGAGGGGGGCGTGGACGTGGACGCCATGCGCGCCGCCATCCACCGGCGGCGTCCGCGGCTGGTGGCGGTCACCCACATCCCCACCAACTCCGGGCTGGTCCAGGATGTGGCGGCCATCGGGGCGGCGTGCCGCGAGCGGGACGTGTGGTACCTGGTAGACGCCTGCCAGTCGGTAGGGCAGATGCCGGTGCAGATGGACGAGATCGGCTGCGACTTCCTCTCCGCCACCGCGCGCAAGTTCCTGCGGGGGCCCCGCGGAGCGGGCTTCCTGGTCGTCTCGCAGCGCGTCCTGGACGCCGACCTGGAGCCCCTCTTCCCGGATCTCCGCGGCGCCGACTGGGTGGCGCCCGACCTCTACCAGCCGGCGCCGGACGCGCGGCGCTTCGAGACGTGGGAGAAATCGTGGGCGCTGGTCCGCGGGGTGGGGCGCGCCGCGCGATACGCACTGGAACTCGGCCTGGACGCCATCCGTGAACGCGCCTGGACGCTCGCAGCCGAGCTCCGTTCCCGGATGGCCGCGCTGGACGGCGTGCGCGTCCTGGATCGGGGGCCCACGCGCTCCGCCATCGTGACGCTTTCGGTGGAAGGGCACGAGCCCGCCGCACTCGTCCAGGCTCTCCGGGCCCGGGACATCAACACCTCCTCCCAGACCCGGCTGGACGCGCTCCTGGACTACGAGGACAAGGGGGTGGAGGGCGCGCTCCGCGTCTCGCCGCACTACTTCAACACCGGCGACGAGATCGATGCCTTCGACGAGGCACTGAGGCAGCTCATCCACCGGTAAGGTCGGTTCACCCATGAAATCGTGGACAGGGCGGGCCATCGTGAAGAGATTGGCCCCGGCGCGCGTACCGGTATCACGTATCACGGAGTCCCCTTGCGACCGGACCTGGAGCGGGAACTGATTCGGAAGTGCCGATCCGGCGACGCCCGGTTCTACGAGCCGCTGGTACGCGCCTACGAGCCTGCGGGCATGCGCCTCGCCGTGGCGATGGTGGGAAACGTGGAGGACGCCCAGGACGCCCTCCAGGAAGCCTTCGTCAAGGCGTTTCAGTCACTCCATCGATTCGACCTGAGCAAGCCCTTCGGCCCCTGGTTCTTCCAGATCCTGCGCAACCAGTGCCGTGACCTCCTGAGGAGCAGGAAGTCCCGCTTTCGCATGGAGACGGTGGACGAGTTCCTGGAGGAGCGACCCGCCGACGGATCGAGGGGGCCGGAGCGCAGCCTCCGTAGGAGCGACGCTAGAGTGCTCCTCTGGAA
>WGEM01000364.1 GCA_015492755.1 Gemmatimonadota bacterium
GTCGGTGGCGGACTTCTTCGGGGCCCTCCTGAGGGAGAACGCTGAAGAGGCCGAAGGCGACGAGGTGACGGGTCCGTGAGGATCGGTGTCGTCCACGGGGCCAACCTCCGGCTCCTGGGTCGCCGCGAGCCCGAGATCTACGGGTCCGAATCGCTGCCGGACATCGAGGCGCGGATCCGTGATCTGGCGGACGAGCTGGATGTGCTGGTGGAGTTCTTCCAGTCGAACCACGAGGGTGAAATCCTCGACTACCTCGAGGACGCGGCACCGCGTGTCGACGGCTTCGTGGTCAACCCCGGCGCATTCACCCACACCTCCGTGGCGCTCCGGGACGCGCTGGTGGGCGTGGATCGCCCGTTCGTCGAGGTGCATCTGTCCAACACCGCGGCCCGGGAACGCTTCCGCCGGCACTCGTACCTCGCACCGGTGGCGGCAGGCGTGGTTTATGGGTTCGGCTCCGAGAGCTATCTTCTAGGGCTTCGGGGCCTGGTGGCCCGCCTCCGCTCCTGAAGCGCGCCTGCGGGCGTCGGAGCGTGATCGTACGAACCTGGACTCGAGAAGCGACACCGCATGGCGACGACTGCGGATTTCCGTAACGGCATGGTGCTCGAGATCGACGGAGATCTCTGGGCGATCACCTATTTCCAGCACGTAAAGCCCGGGAAGGGTGGGGCGTTCGTGCGCACCAAGCTCAAGAACGTGCTCACGGGCGCGGTGGTGGACCGTACCTTCCGTGCTGGCGAGAAGGTCAATGACGTGAGGCTGGAGCGCCGTCCGGTGACGTACAGCTACACCGACGGCGACCTCTACTACTTCATGGACGCCAACACCTATGACCTGATCCCCATCGCGGCGGATCTCCTGGGTGAGGATCAACTGAAATACCTCAAGGAGAACATGGAGTGCGAGGGGCTGGTCCACGATGAGAAGGTCATCAGCGTCGAACTCCCGCAGTTCGTGGAGTTGCGCGTGGTGGAGACCGAGCCGGGATTCAAGGGTGACACGGCCCAGGGCGCGACGAAACCGGCGAAGTTGGAGACGGGAGCCGTCGTTCAGGTTCCGCTGTTCATCGAGGAGGGCGACGTGCTCAAGATCGACCGCCGGGAAGACAAATACCTGTCGAGGGTGGGAGCATGATCGACCTCGAGTTCCTGGAGCGCCTCATCGACGCGCTGGACCGGAGTAGCCTCGACTCGCTGGAGATCGAGCGCGGGGGTACCCGTGTGCGGCTGGCCAAGACGCCCCCCGCAGCCGCAGGCGCAGCGGTGGCTCCGGTGGCCTACGCCGCCGCGCCTCCGCCCGCGTCCGTCCCGAGTGCAGCGCCTTCCTCACCCGCCCCGGCGGGTGACCAGGAGGCCCCCGGCGAGGCGCAGACGAGTGTCTCCGGCAAGAACCTCATCGAGGTGACGTCGCCCATGGTGGGCACCTTCTACCGGGCCCCCGCTCCCGACGCCGCGCCCTACGTGGAAGTGGGTTCGCGGGTCGCTCCTGGTGACACGCTGTGCATCATCGAGGCCATGAAGCTCATGAACGAACTCGAGGCCGAGGTGAGCGGCACCATCGTGGAGATCTGCGTCGAGAACGCGCAGCCGGTGGAATACGGCCAGGTTCTGTTCCGAATCGATCCGTCCTGACCTCCTCCCGGGGCCCACATCCGTGTTCCAGAAGGTTCTGATCGCCAATCGAGGCGAGATCGCACTGCGCATCATCCGCGCCTGCCACGAGCTGGGAGTCCGCACGGTGGCGGTCTATTCCGAGGCGGACCGCGAGTCGCTTCACGTACGCTTCGCGGATGAGGACGTCTGTATCGGTAAGGCACCGGCTGCCGACAGCTATCTGAACATCCCCCGACTCATCGCCGCGGCGGAGGTGACGGGCGCCGACGCCATACACCCCGGCTACGGGTTTCTGGCGGAGAACGCGGAGTTCGCGGAGATCTGCGCCCGGTCGCAGATCAAATTCATCGGACCCACGCCGGACCAGATCCGGTCCATGGGAGACAAGGCCACGGCCCGAGCGACCATGCAGGCCGCGGGGGTGCCCACGGTTCCGGGCTCGGACGGGATCGTGCAGGACGTGAAGGAGGCCGCGCGGGTGGCTGCGGAGATCGGCTTTCCCATCATGATCAAGGCCTCCGCAGGGGGGGGCGGCAAGGGCATGCGGGTGGCCATGGACCCCGAGTCCTTCGAAAAACAACTCGTGGCCGCGCAGCGGGAGGCGGAAGCCGCCTTCGGTAACCCGGGCGTGTATCTGGAGAAGTGCATCCTCAAGCCGCGCCACGTGGAGATCCAGGTGTTCGGCGACGAGCACGGCCGGATCGTCCATCTGGGTGAGCGGGAGTGCTCCATCCAGCGGCGGCACCAGAAACTGCTGGAGGAGGCCCCCTCTCCCGTCGTGACGCCCGAGCTCAGGGACGAGATGGGCCAGGCGGCGGTCCGCGGCGCCCGGGCCATCGACTACGTGGGCGCGGGGACTGTGGAGTTCCTCTTGGACCAGGACGGCTCCTTCTATTTCATGGAGATGAACACCCGCATCCAGGTGGAGCACCCCGTTACGGAGGTGACCACGGGTTTCGACCTGGTGAAGGAGCAGATCCGGGTGGCCGCAGGGGAGCCTCTCTCCTTTCCGGTGGGGGAGAAGAGCGTGGCGCTCCGGGGACACGCCATCGAGTTTCGCATCAACGCGGAGGACCCGGACCGGAACTTCGCGCCGGCGCCGGGCACCATCACCACGTTCCATCCTCCCGGCGGTCCCGGCGTCCGTCTGGATACCCACGTATACGCCGGCTATCGGGTGCCGCCCCACTACGACTCGCTCATCGCAAAACTCATCGTGAGCGGTGCGGACCGACAGGAGGCGGTGCTGCGGTCGCGCCACGTGCTGGACCAGTTCATCATCGAAGGGATTCCCACGACGCTCCCGTTCCTCCGCCGCATCCTTGACGACCCGGACTTCGTACGAGGGGACGTGGACACCGGCTACGTCGAGCGACTGATGGCGAAGGAATCGGGATGAGTGACCTCCGCGTCGACGTTCATTTCTCCCCGGTAGAGCTCGAGCCTGCTGCGCTTGCCGACCGTACCGTGGTGGTGCTGGACGTGCTGCGGGCCACCACCACCATCGTAGAGGCGCTGGCCAACGGAGCGGTGGCGGTGATTCCCACCGGGTCCACGGAAGACGCCGTCCGGTTGGTTCAGTCGCTGGGCCGGGACGACGCCCTCCTCTGCGGGGAGCGGAAAGGACGCAAGATCGAGGGCTTCGATCTCGGCAACTCCCCGGCGGAATACGTGCCGGAACGGGTGGCCGGGAAGAAGCTGGTCATGAACACCACCAATGGCACACGAGCGCTTCTGGTGGCCGAGGAGGCCGCGGAGGTGCTGGTGGGGGCGTTCACCAACCTATCGGCGGTTGCGGACACCGCCGCCGGATCCGACGCGGTGACGATCCTCTGTGCCGGCAGGGAAGGACGGTTCGCGCTGGAGGACGCCGTGTGCGCCGGGCATCTCGTACGCGCCCTGGAGGGAAGAACGGAGGGCGATCCGGTGTATACCGATGCGGCACGGGCTGCCCGGGCTCTGGCGGAGGTGGTGGAGCCGGGGCGCGCATTCCTCGAGACCACCGCCGCAGGTCGGAGCCTGCTGGAACTCGGGATGGGGGACGATCTGGATCTTTGCGTCGAGTTGGACCGACACCGCATCGTACCGACGATGCGGGAGCAGTCCATCGTGCTGCCGTGAGGGTGACGGCCATTCCATGCTGACCAGGGAGCAACAGAGGGAGATTCTGGCGCTGGGCCTGCTGGCTCTGGCGCTCCTCGTCCTCCTCTCGCTCCTGCCCACCGAGTGGTTGGGCCCGAGGGGCGATGACTGGTTCCCCAGCGGGAACATGGTGGGGATGGTGGGCGGTGCCATCCGTGGGCTCCTGGGGGCGTTCCTCGGTGTCACTGCGTACCTGGTGCCGGCGCTCCTCACGTTCGGGGCGCTGCGGGTAGGGGGGTGGCTCTCCGAGGACCGCATGGCGCGTCTCTCGCTCCTCTCGGGCGGTCTCCTGGTGCTCCTCCCGGTGTTCCTGTGGATCGTGCTGGCGGATCCGGCGGCGGCGGGGTGGCTCGGGGTGCACCTGGGCGATCCCGTGATGGCGCTCATGGGTTGGCTGGGCGGCCTCCTGCTGGTGGTGGTGGCGTTCGCCATGCTCTGCACCGCGGCGCTGGGATGGAATCCATTCCGGTTGGTGGTGCGCGGTGCGCTGGCGCTCACCCGGGCGCTCGGGGCCGGCGCCGGCCGCGCCGCCGTGTGGATGAGAGATGCCGCATCCGCGCTGGTCTTCTGGCTGCGGGCGTGGGTGGCCCGTCGCGCCCGGTCGCACGAGGTGGATGCCGAGCGGCGTGACGCCGAGGCTGTGGTGGAGGAAGTGGAGGGGATGGGTCCCCAGTGGCTGGAGGAGGATCCGGCCGACGATGGGGGGCAGGGCACCCCGGCGGAGTCCGGGACGGACACCCTCGACGGAGCGGAGCTGGACGGGGACGCCCTCGTGGAGGCGACCGCCGACGTGGAGGGATCCGTCGGGGTGGAAGAAGAAGAAGAGGACGCGGAGGGTGAGGCGGGCGCCGCCGGCCCGCCGGAGGAGCTTCTCCCGCCGGAGGAGCCCGACGGCGCCGCGGCGGAGTTCGAGGTACCGCCCATGGAGCTCCTCTCACAGCCGGAGGGGCGCGACCGGGCCACCATGGAGCGGGAGCTCGATGCGCTGGGCCAGGTGCTGGTGGAGAAGCTCCGCAGCTTCAATGTGAACTGCTCGCTGGGCGCGCGGACCACCGGTCCCATGGTGACGCGGTTCGAGGTAATCCCCGACACCGGCGTGAAGGTGAACCGCATCGCCAACCTGGACGCCGACCTGGCGCTGGCCATGAAGGCCAAGAGCGTCCGCATCGTGGCGCCCATCCCGGGGAAGGGCGCGGTGGGGGTGGAGATCCCCAACCCGGAACCGGAGATCGTTCACCTGCGGGAGATCCTCGAGTCGCCGCAGTTCCGCAACGCCAAGGGCGAACTTCCGCTGGCGCTGGGGAAGGACCTCACCGGGCGGCCCTACGTGGCCCACCTGGAGAAGATGCCCCATGTCCTCATCGCGGGAGCCACGGGCTCGGGGAAGTCCGTGTGCCTCAACACCATCGTCACGAGCCTGGTGTACCGGCACACGCCCCAGACGCTCCGACTGCTCATGATCGACCCGAAGATGGTGGAGCTCTCCGTGTATTCTCGGCTCCCCCACCTGCGCCACCCGGTGGTGACGGATCCTCGGGACGCCGCCGGCGTGCTGAAATGGGCGGTCCTGGAGATGGAGCGACGCTACGCGCTCCTCAAGGCGAATCACGTGCGCTCCATCGCGGAGTTCAACCGGAAGGTGCGCGCCGGCACCCCTCTGAGGCGCGCGGAGCCGAAGGGCGAGGAGGGCGATCCGGATCGGTGGATCTATGACGACGGTGTGATGCCGTACATCGTGGTGGTGGTGGATGAGCTGGCGGATCTCATGATGACGGTGCAGAGCGAGGTGGAAAAACCCCTCACGCAGCTCGCTCAGAAGGCTCGCGCCATCGGGATCCACCTCATCGTCGCCACACAGCGGCCCTCGGTGAATGTCATCACCGGCCTCATCAAGGCGAACTTCCCGACGCGGATTGCCTTCCGGGTGGCGTCCAAGACCGATTCCCGGACCATCCTCGACATGAACGGCGCCGACGCGCTGCTGGGGAACGGGGACATGCTCTTCCTACCCCCGGGGCAGAGTGAGCCCGTCCGGATCCAGGGAGCGTACCTGCCTACCGAGGACACGGAACGGCTCATGGAGTGGTACGTGGAGCTCCTGAAGCGCCACGGGATGGAGGCGGTGCCCGATCGGGGGCTGGAGACCGACATCCTGGACGAGTTGCGGGACCGCGAACAGGACGAGGCGTCCGGTCCCGACGAAATCGCCGGCGACTGGGACGAACTCTTCCGGGCTGCCGCCGAGGTGTGTATCCAGAACGGAAGCGGGAGCACCTCGCTCCTGCAGCGCCGGCTCAGCATCGGGTACGGACGGGCGGCGCGCATCATCGATCAGCTCCACGACGCCGGCGTGCTGGGCCCCCCGGACGGCTCCAAGGGACGGGAAGTCCTCATGGGGCTGGACGAGCTGGATGCCTTCCTGGGCGGAGGAGGCGTGTGAGCCGTTGCCTGACCGGGAGGGGGGCGCACCTGCGCGGAGCCCGGTGGGGCCGCGTGTGCGGGTTGGTGTGGCTCGCCTGGGTGGGATCCACGGCACCCCTGTGGGGCCAGACACCCGACGGTCTCGAGCTCCTGGAGGAGGCGGCGCGCCGCTACCAGGGCGTGCGCTCGCTCTGCACCACCTTCCGGCAGAGGCTGGAGGTACGCCTCCTGGGAGATGTGCGCACCGGGCGTGGGCGGCTCTGCCAGGCGGCGCCGGACCGCTTTGCCATGCGCTTCAGCGATCCCCCCGGCGACGTGGTGGTCATGGACGGCACGTGGCTGTGGCTCTACTACCCCAGCATCGACACCACGCAGGTGATCCGGGTGCGCGCCGGCGTTGCGGAATCGGAGAAGTACGATCTGGTCCGCGCCTTCCTCCGCCACCCCGCCGGCAAGTACCGGGTCTCGTACGTGGGCCGCGAGGAGGAGGAGGGGCGGGTGCTCCACCGCCTGCGCCTGGTGCCCCGGAGGCCCGCGGGTTTCCGGGCCGCGGAGCTCTGGCTGGACGCGGCGGACTGGACGCTGGTGCGTATTCGCATCGAGGAGGAGAACGAGACGGTGCGCACCCTCACCTTCACCGACGTGGTGCTGAACCCGCCGGACCTCACGCCGGAGTTCTTCCGCTTCGAGCCCCCTCCCGGGACGCAGGTGATCTCCGGATGAAACGACCTGCCGCCGCCACCCGCCAACTGCCTGTCTTCCCTCTGGCCCCGGAGCCGGTGCGCGCCGACGCCTCGCCTGAGGCGAAGGCGGTACGGGTGGCGCTGGAGGGGATCGGCCCCGAGGACGGCCCCCGCATCGGCCTGGTGACGCTGGGCTGCGACAAGAACACCGTGGATTCGGAGCGCATGATGGCGGCGCTGGTGGGTCACGGAGCCCGAGTGTCGTCCGAGGTGGACGATGCGGAGATCGTCATCGTCAACACCTGCGGCTTCATCCAGGAGGCGAAGGAGCAGTCCATCGAGACCATCCTGGAGGCCTGCGCGTTGAAGGACGAAGGCGCGTTGAAGGCGGTGGTGGCCGTGGGGTGTCTCGTCCAGCGTTACAAGGAGGAGCTGGCGTCGGAGATTCCGGAAGTGGATCTCTTCATGGGGCTGGACGAACTCCAGGGTCTGGTACCGGAGCTCCGACGGCGCGGCCTGCTGCCCGACGACGCCCGTGGGGTGCCGCTGATGGAGCGGCCCCTCCGGGTGCTCTCGTCGGAGACCGGTCACACCTCCTACCTGAAGATCAGCGAGGGCTGCGACCACACCTGCGCCTTCTGCGCCATTCCCCTCATGCGGGGGCTCCACCGATCCCAGCCACTGGAGGAGCTGGTGCGGGAGGCTCGAGGCCTGGGAGAGGCGGGGGTGCGCGAGATCAACATCGTCTCGCAGGACACCACCTGGTACGGCCGCGACCTCCGCCGCCACGACCCCGATGCGCCGCTCCTGCCGGAGCTCCTGCGGGCGCTCCTGGAGGGCACCGACGTGCCCTGGTATCGCCTCTTCTACATGTACCCGTCCGGCATCACGCCGGAGCTGGTGGAGCTCATCGCGTCGGAGGAGCGCATCCTGCCGTACCTGGACATGCCCATCCAGCACGGCTCCGACAGCATGCTGGCCCGCATGCGCCGCCCGGAGCGGCGCCGTACCATCCTGGAGCGGGCCCGCTGGCTCCGCGAGGCAGTGGACGGCCTCACACTGCGCACCACCGTGATCGTGGGCTTCCCCGGCGAGACGGAGGAGGAGTTCTCCGAGCTCCTGGAGCTCCTGGAGGAGGTGCGCTTCGAGCGCGTGGGGGCGTTCGGGTATTCCGTGGAGGAGGGTACGCGCGCCGCCGAAATGGAGGGACATCTGGCGCCCGACGTCATCGCGGAGCGACTCGAGCGGGTCATGGAGGTGCAGCGGGGCATCAGCTTTGAGGCCAACGAGGCGGTGGTGGGAACGCGGACGACGGCGCTGGTGGACCGGCTCATCGACGACGACGAGGAGTACTGGGCTGAGGCGCGGACACCGGGGCAGGCGCTGGACGTGGACGGCGTCACCTACCTGGTGGGGCCGGCGGCGCCGGGAGTCGTGCCCGGCAGCTTCGTGGATGTGGAGATCGTGGAGGCCCTGGACTATGATCTTCGCGCCCGGCTCGTGGAGCCTGTGCGCCCTGCCCAGGGCTTCGCGCGCCAGGACCAAGAGGATCGCTGAACCGGAGGGGACGACGATGCAGAGGCTGGACGCACGCGGTAGAGGAGGATGGGGCGGGGCGCGTGCCCCACGACGGCCACAGGCGGCGTGGCTGGCCGTGGCGGCGCTCTGCGTGGCACCGGGTGCGTCGGCGCAGGACCTTGCCGACTTCGATTACGAGAACCTCTCCTTCCGTGGCGTGGGTGTGGAGTGGGGGCGGATCGCGCCCACCCGCGTGGACCCCACCGACGCGTGGACGGTGCGCGTCGATCTCGGCTACCTGGGGCCCGGTCTCCGCATCGTGCCCAGCGTGACGCGGTGGTCCTCGCCCTTCAAGCGGCGCGAGGTGGCGGAGCTGGAAGACCGGGTGGCCGAGCTGGTGGCGCTCCAGACGGGCGATGCTCCTCCGTCCGTGGACCTCGGCACCATCGAATGGACGGACGTGGCGGCGGCGGTGGATGCCCACGTGGTCTGGGAGGTTCCGTACGACATCCTCACCCTGGCGGGACTGGGCGCGGCGGTGCACGTGCTGAACGGGGAAGGCGCCGCCATCAACGGGACGTTCGTCGAGGATCTCCTGGATTCCGTCACCGCGGGGTTCAACCTCCATGTGGGGCTGGAATACCCCTTCAGCGAGCGCCTGCGCGGTACGGCTCAGGCGCGCTATGAGGTTCTGGGAGATCTCCAGTACGCACATGTCCGCTTCGGCCTCCAGTTCATGCTCGGCGCCAACGCGCCCGGGGAGGGTCCGGGACGATGAGCGTGCGCGACCAGGCGGTGCGGGTGGCCGTGGTGGGCACCGGCGCCATCAGCCAGGTGGTGCACGCGCCCATCCTCGCGGAGCGGGACGATGTGGAGCTGGTGGCGCTCTCCGACCTGGACATGCACAAGGCAGAGACGCTCTCGCGGCGTTTCGGCGCCCCGCTGGTGATGGAGCCTGAGGAGGCGGTGCACCACGAAGGCGTCGACGCGATCTTCGTCTGCACGCCCAACGCCACCCACGAGCCGCTGGCGGTGGCGGCCTTGGAGGCGGGAAAGCACGTCTTCGTGGAGCGCCCCCTGGCCACCACCGCCGAGGGTGTGCGCCGCATCCTGGATGCCGCCCGCCGCGCCGGCCGGAGTGTGGTGGTGGGTCTCCCGCATCGCTTCCGCCCGGAGACCGCCGCGCTCCGCAGCTTCGTCGCCGGAGGCGAGCTGGGGGCCGTGTACACCGTGCGCAGCAGCTGGCTCACGCGCTCCGTCCCTCAGAAGCCCACCTGGCGGCACGATCCGACGGTGGCGGGCGGTGGGGCGCTGGTGGACCTGGGCGTGCCCGCCCTGGACCTCTGCCTCTGGATGGTGGACTATCCGCCCATCGAGCGGGTCTTTTGCCGCCTCCTGGACGGTGAGTTCGGTGTGGAGGATGCCGCCAATCTTCTGTTCGTCAGCAGCGAGGGCGTCACCTTCAGCGTCGAGGTAAGCACACGGTATTTCGCCCGCGAGGACCGCTTCTACGCACGCGTCATGGGCACGGAGGGGTCGGGGTCGCTCCCGCCGCTGGAGGTGTTCAAGCAGCTGGGCGGCCGCCCGCTGGAGGTGACCCCCAGGCAGCCCAGACCTCGCGGCGGTGAGGACGCCTACACGAACGCCTACCGACGCCTCATCGATCACTTCGTCCGCGTGGTGGCGGGTGAGGCCGAGGCGCCGCTCCCCGAGGATCAGATCGCCCTCATGGCGCTGGTGGAGGCCGCGTACGCGTCCGCAGCGTCGGATGCGGAGGTGTCGCTATAGGCCGGCTGCGCACGCTCCGGGAGCTGTACTGGCCGCGCCGGGGCGAGCGGGGTCTGCCGGCCCTCTCGGGGCTGATCCTGGCCCTCTCCTATCCTCCCCTCCATCTGCTGGTCCCACCCTTCGTGGGACTGGTGCCCTTCGCGCTGTGGTGCGCGGCCCTCCCGCCCGACGCCGAGGGTCGCCGGTCGGCCGTCCGGGGCGGCATCGTCTTCGGGGCGGTCTACTTCGGGCTGGTGTTCTACTGGATCCTGGTGGCGCTCATCTGGTTCACGAAGCTCGCCATCCTCGCGTTTCTGGCCTCCATGGTGCTGCTCACCGGCGTGGCGGCTCTCTTCGCGTGGATGTTGCACCGCATGGTGCGCCACCTGCGCGTGCCCCTCTGGCTGGCGCTCCCGGTGGCCTGGACCGCCGGCGAGTGGTTCCGGGCGCACTGGCCCAGCTCCCTCTCCTTTCCGTGGCTGGGGCTGGGCACCTCCCTCACCGGGTTCCCCGAACTGGTGGGCGTGGCGGAGTGGATCGGGGCGAGGGGGGTCACCTTCTGGATTGCTCTGGTGAGCGGACTCCTGGCGGAAGCCGTACTCCGCGTCCGGGAGGGCCGCCGACCGTGGAGATTGGCGGCGGTCCTCGTGGCGGTGCTGGCGGCGCCCATGGCGCTGGGGGTGTGGCGGGCCC
>WGEM01000365.1 GCA_015492755.1 Gemmatimonadota bacterium
GGTGGGTACCTCGTCGCCCTCCCGCACCTCCGGAACCACGTGGTTCAGGTCCGCTCCGTCCCACCCGGAGAGCACCGCGTCCAGCTCCTCGTCCAGGCGAGCCAGGTCGGTGGTGAAGCCCGTCTCGGGATCGATGGGGCCCACCACGTGCACCTCCACCAACCAGCGGTGCTCGTGCGGCTCCACCTGGGCGCGGAAGACGGCCCGGTTCCGCTCCTCCGTCCACCCCCCACGCCGGTAGTGGTGTCGCGCGACGAAGCGACGTCTCCGGATGAGCCTTGCGTTCACCTGCTTGCCTCCCTGCGATGCGACACCCTTGCGCCACCGTTCCTCATGATGCCCCTTTTGTGGAAGGTAGGGCAAACATATGTCTCCGGGCACAGCCCCCCTCCGATCCACCACGTACTCGAGACCTGATGAGCGACTCCATCACCACGGCGCCGGCGAAGCGGGAGTACACCCAGCTCCTGCGGCTGCACGAGCACCTGCTGGACCGCTTGCAGGAGGCGCGTGACGAACTCACGGCTCCGGGCACCGACGATCTGATCCGGACCATCCGCGCGCGGACGGGATCGGCGCCGGATCTGGCGCCCGTGCGGAAGGCCGTCGAAGAAGCGATTCGGGCGCTCAAACTCTCCGAGTCCGGGATCCGCGGGGCCGTCATCAATGAGCCCGAGCACGCCTTCGAATTGGACGGAATCACCAACATTCCGGCCTACCTGCAGCGCTTCCTGGCTGAACGCGCCGCCAACCCCCGCTTCCACTACGAGGTGATGCAGGACGAGGTGCGGGGCTGGGTGGTGTGCTGGAAGGAATACACCGAGAAGGGCACCGTGCGGGGGTACGGCCAGTTCTACGAGCGCCCCTACGCCTGGCTGGAGGACTGACCGCCCCCTCCCGCACGCCGGGGGGTGCCGTTGCACGCGGGGGGCGTTGCGGGATATTTTCGGGTACAGGTCCGCCTTCCGCTTCGTGTCGACAGGGAGGTTCCGGTGGGCTGCCTGGCCCTGAACGCCTCATTCGAGCCCCTCACCATCGTGCCCCCGCGGCGCGCGGTGAGGCTCGTGCTCGACGGTAAGGCCGAGATCCTGGAGGAGGACGCGGATCGCCGCTTCCGCTCTGAGCGCCGCGTGGTGCCCTTCCCCACCGTCATCCGGCTGGTGCGGTATGTGCACGTGCCGCGGCGGTTCCGGCGGCAGGTGACCAACACCTTCCTCTTCGCCCGGGACGACTACACCTGCCAGTACTGCGGGCGACACCGGAGCGAGCTACGCGGGCGCGAGTTCCTCACGCGGGACCACGTCGTGCCCCTCTCGCGGGGTGGCGACAACACCTGGAGCAACGTGGTGACGGCGTGCTCGCCATGTAACCACCGGAAGGGGAATCGACTCCCGGAGGAGGCGGGGCTCTCGCTGGACGGCACGCCGGGTGAGCCGAACTATGTCCACCTGGTGTGGGTGGTGCGCCGTGTGACGCCGGCGCAGGCCAAGTACATCCGCATGTTCTACGGCGAGTCGGCGCTGGAGGCGCTCAGCCGGCGCCGGGGAGCGCCGCGCACGGAGCTTCGCCCCGGGGAGTGATCGCGCCAGCTGTTCGGCGCTCCTCGGCGGAATACGCAAACGCACCGTGTGCGCGTATTCCTTTACTCGGACAGGCTCCTAGAGTAGCGCCACCGGGTCCCGATCCAGCACCAGGCGGACGTCGCCTGCAGGGAGCCGGAACTCGGTGGCCAGGAGGCGACCCATGGCCCCCAGAGGGCCCGGCGCCGCGCTCCTCAGGAAGAAGTGCCAGCGCCACCGCCGGTGCAGCCGTTCGATGGGACACGGCGCAGGCCCCACCAGCTCCACCCCTGCGTCCGGCAGCCGCCGCGCCGTCCAGCGGGCCGCCTCCTCCGCGGCGTTGGCCGCCAGTCGCTGCACGGGGCTGCTCACCACCACGTTGATGAGGCGCACCCACGGCGGATAGGCGGGGGCGCGCCGCTCCCGAAGTTCCTGCTCCGCGAACCCCTCATAGTCGTGCTCCACCGCCGCGCGTATGGCGTAGTGTTCGGGGAGCGCCGTCTGGA
>WGEM01000366.1 GCA_015492755.1 Gemmatimonadota bacterium
CTCGATGGCGTCGCGGTCCTTCGGACTCACCTCGGCCGCCTTCCCGAAGGCCTCGGCGGCCTTCTCGTACGCCGATCCCTGGTAGTAACCCACCC
Organism: Gemmatimonadota bacterium; assembly: GCA_015492755.1. Taxonomy (GTDB): domain Bacteria; phylum Gemmatimonadota; class Gemmatimonadetes; order Longimicrobiales; family Gaopeijiaceae; genus S146-37. The sequence goes on from WGEM01000366.1 coordinate 96, forward strand.
CGATGGCGTAGTAGTCCATGTTGGAGAGCCCTTCCATCCCCATGAGGCGGTCGTACACCTGGAACGCCTCCTCTTCCTGTCCGATCTGGACCAGGATGGTGGCCAGGTTCCGCTGGATCATGAGGTCGTCGGGGTTCTTCTCCGCCAGGGCGCGGAACGCTTCCGCCGCCTCCTCCATCCGGCCCGCGTCCGCCAGGACCTGGGCCCGGACCACCGGGATGATCTCGCCCTGCTCCTTCCAGGTGGCCACGGTGGCCGAGTCCATCTCCGCCAGCTTGTCGGAGTTGATGATGGCTTCGGCGCGGTCCAGGTTCTCCAGCGCCTTGTCGTGCTCCCGCAGCGTGGCGTAGAGCTGGCCCAGGGTGATCATCACCTCGGGGCGCTGGTCGTAGATGGCGTTGGCCTGCTCGAAGACCTCGGCGGCCTTCTCATAGTCGCCCGCCTCCACGTAGGGGCTGGCCTCCTGGTAGAGCTTGATCCAGGCGCGCTCCCGCTCGCCCTCCGTCTCGAACTTGTAGATGGGACGGAGCTCCTCCGCCCGGTCGAGGAAGCGGTCGGCGGCCTTGTAGTCGCCCACGCCCATGGCGGCCTCACCGGCCAGGCGCCACGCCAGGGGGTTCGTGGAATCCCCGGCGATGGCCGCTTCGGCGGCCTGGAGGGCCTGCTGGTAGAGCGTGCTGGCCGCGGCGTCGTCGTCGGCCTTCTCCGCGTCCTCCATGGCTCGGCGGGCGGCCCGCGTGTTCTCGTCCTGGCGGGGCCTCTCCCCCTGCGCCAGCGTCTCGGCCCCGGGAAGCACCGGACGCGACGGGCCCGCGGCGCCGGAGGAGCTTCCCCCCGACGCGCAGCCCGCCAGGCCCAGGCCCAGCGCCAGGATGAGGATGAGTCCGGAGCGGTTATTCATCCGGGAATTCCTCCCTGAAGGATCGTTCATGAAGTGGGTAGACCCGATAACTTAGAAACGCGCGGAAATACCGTCAAACCGCGCCGTCCCTGAGGGTTACCCCTATGCGCCGCAGCGACTCCTCCCGACCCAGCGCTGCAAGAACCCTGCCCAGGTCGGGACCCTGGCTCCGGCCGGTGAGGGCGAGGCGCACCGGGCCGAAGAGCGCCCGGCCCCTGAGCCCCAGGCGGGCGCCGGTCTCCCGCACGGCGGCACCCAGCTCCTGGGGGCTCCACGGTCCGGCGGCGGCGAGCCTCTCCTCCACCGCCCGGAGGAGCTGCAGGGCCTCGGGGTCGGCCCGGAGGACCCTCCGGGCCGCCTCCAACTCCGCGGGCTCGGGAAAGAGAAGCTCCAGGTGCTGGTTGATCTCGCCGTAGGAGGCGAGGCGGGACCGCACCGCGTCCACGGCCGCGTCGGGACGGGCGGCGGCGGCGGGGAAGCGCCGGGCGTCCAGGAAGGGGCGCACGTGGGCCACCAGGAGCTCCAGGGGCTCCCGTTGGATGTGACGGGCCGCCAGCCAGCGGAGCTTCTCCGGGTCCACCTGGGCCTCGCTCCGTCCCACGCGCTCGAGGGTGAAGGCGGCCACCAGCTCGTCGGGCGTGAGCACCTCCTCCCCTGCGGGGTGGGACCACCCCAGAAGGGCCAGGTAGTTGAGGACGGCCTGCGGGGGGAGACCCTCCTCCCGCAGTGAGGCCACAGCCATGGCCCCGTGGCGCTTCGAGAGCACCTGGCCGTCGGGGCCCAGCACCGTGGGGAGGTGGGCGAAGACGGGCCGCTGCGCCCCCAGCGCGTCGAAGAGGAGGGCCTGCTTCGGGGTGTTGGAGAGGTGCCCCGAGCCCCTCAGGACGTGGGTGATCTCCATTGCCACGTCGTCGGCCACCACCGCGAAGTTGTACGTCACCCGTCCGTCCCGGCGGCGGATGATGAAGTCGTCGATATCCTTGACCGGAAATGAGATGTCTCCATAGATC
>WGEM01000367.1 GCA_015492755.1 Gemmatimonadota bacterium
GGGTTCTCCGCTTTGATGGACGGCGCCGCGGTATCATCGATAATGACGTACTGGCTGATCCAGGCATTCAGGAAGTCCTGGGCGTTCGACGCCGTCATGAACCCGCCGATCTTGTCCCGCATGATGGACTTCAGGTAGTGGGCAAAGCGCGAGGTAGCCAGGATGTACGGGAGGACCGCCGAAATACGCGCATTGGCGTTGGCTTCATCGGTGTTGTACGTCTTGGGCTTCTGAACCGTCTGCCCGCCGAAGAAGGCGGCGTAATCCGTCCCCTTGCAGTGACAGAGGGCGATGAACCCGAGGTCCGAGAGTTCCTTCTCCCTCCGGTCCGTGATGGCGATCTCTGTGGGGCACTTGAGGGCGACGTCTCCCTCGTCGGTGCGGAAGGTGTGGGTTGGCAATCCCTCTACCTTGCCCCCGCCCTCCACGCCACGAATGGCCGCCGGCCAGCCGTACTGGGCGACGGCGTCGGTGATCCGCGCTCCGAGGGCGTATGCGGCGTTGCCCCACAGGTAGCGCGAGTGATCCCGGCCGTCCACGTCCTCCACGAAGTTGAACCCGTCCACGGGTTTGGTGTCGGGCCCGTACGGCAGTCGCAGGAGCACGTGCGGGAGCGTCAACGCGACGTAGCGGGAATCTTCCGCCTCGCGGAACGACCGCCACCCCGCCAGCTCGGCGCTCTCGAAGGTTTTCGCCAGGTCGCGGGGATTGCCGAGCTGGGTGAAGCTGTCCAGGTCGAACAGCATCGGTGACGCGGCGGCGATGAACGGGGCGTGCGCCGCAGCGGCCACCTGCGAGATCTTCCGCAGGAAGGCGATGTCCTGAGGGTGGCGCCCGAATTCATAGTCACCGATGAGGCAGCTGTACGGGTGTCCGCCGAAGGTCCCGTACTCCTCCTCGTAGACCTGCTTGAAGATGGCGCTCTGGTCGAACTCCACCGCCTTCTCCAGGTCGTCGAGGACTTCCTCCTTCGACGCAGGCATCACCCGGATCTTCAGGGAAGTCCCGGTTTCAGAGTTCGAAACCAGATAGTGCAGCCCCCGCCACGACGCCTCCAGGGCCTGGAATGCCGGGTGGTGCAGCACTTCGTTGAGCTGTGCACTGAGCAGCCGGTCGATTTCGGCGATTCGCGCGTTAATCATGGCGACGGTATCGCCGCTCACCGTGATCTCCTCAGCCAGGACCTGGTTGGCGAACTCGCCCACCAGTCGCTTCGCGTACTCCTCCTGTTCCTCAGACCTGGCCATCCGGCCTTCGTGGATGATCCGGTCGAGGATGCTCTCTTCGGCGGTGGCCGCACCACCGGATGCTGCGGCTTTCTTCTCAGCCATGTGTCTTTTCTCCTATGCCCTGGGCGTGATGCGCCTGCGCCTCACTCGCCGTCTTCTTCGGTTGCGGTAGCCTTCTGGATCTCCTTGAGACCGTCCGTGTTGGCCACGATCTCCTGCAGGAGGCGATCCAGGTCGTCGTTGCCGTCGAGTTTCGCCAGGAGGTCGGTGAGCTTCCTCCGGGCTTCAAACAGCTTCCGGAGTGGCTCGATCTGGTTTACGAGCTGATCCGGATCGAAGTCGTCCATCGACTCGAATCTGAGCTCGATGTTGAGCTTGCTGTCGTCGTCGGTGAGCCGATTGTCCACCTGGAAGGCCAGTCTGGGCCCGATGGCCCGCATCACATCGTTGAAGTTGTCGCGGTCGATGTGGATGAACTTCCGGTGTTTCAGCGGTGGAAGCGGCTCTTCGGGCTGCCCTGCCAGGTCTGCCATCACACCCATGACGAAGGGCAATTCCTTGGTCTCGATCGCGTCGCCCGTCTCCACGTCATACGTGATCTGGACGCGCGGCGGGCGAACGCGGTCGAGCGTGTGTTGTGTACTGTCGCTCATTGCTGATTACTCCCTTCCGTTTGGGTGTGAATCGGGTAATGGACGTGGTCAGTACTCATCGTGGTCCCGACCGTAGTCTTCCTCTTGCTCACGTTGATACTCGTCCTCGTCCAGGCCGAGAAACGTGAAGAGGGCTCGAAGGTCGAGCCCGTCCTGCGCGAATTCATAGAGGAGCTCACGCAAGGTCATATGGCCCCAGGAGGCGGCACGGCGGATGAGGTAAGGTGTGGGGCTGTGGGGCTCCGTCGTCTGCAGGTAGTCCGCGATTTCAAGAAGACGCCGGTATGCGTCTGCTCGTGATGTGATAGGCCCCTGATTCATGATCACGGCTCCCCGGTCTGACGGAGGGGGCGGACCCGGCGTGGGAGCGGCGTCGGCCGACACCTGACCCTCGCCGAAGCTCTCGTGGCGCTCCGCAGTCAGCTCTTCGGAAGCGTCCGAGTCCTCACCGCTTCCCGCATTGTCTGCCGATGCGGCATTCCCCGTCCCTGCGGCGTCGTTCGGCTCCGGAGGGGGCACGAACGGCGTCCACCACGTTCGTATGTCCGACAGGGTCTGTCTCACCCGTGCCAGGCTGGGGGCGTCCGGACCCATGCGTTCATCGAGTTGCAGTTCGAGTCTGGCGCAGAGCTGGATGGTGTCGTCCAGGAGTTGGGCGTAGGCCTGCCGATCGGTTTCGGATATCGACTCTACGAAGTCCTTCAACGCCTCGCGCGTCCACCGGGGACCCGCTCCGGTGACCTCACCATCTCCCTCGGACTCCTCCCTGTCCGGGACCGGAAGGGCGGAACGCGCACGGACGACGTCGGCCCAGACGGGGCCGGCGGGCAATCCGGCCACGGGGGGCGCCACCGGCATGAACGCCATGCGCTCCGCAAACTTCTCGTTGAGCCAGTGGAACGGAGAGGCCCGCCACTCCGGATCCTCGGGATCAAGGGGAGGGAACGCATCGTCCCACCACCGCTCCGCCAGTCCAAGCAGGAGCTCCAGCCCGTCGCGGACTCCCACCAGACCCCATTGTCGGGCTCGAGCCTCCAACAACCAGGCAGCGATCTGAAAGTCCTTGGATCTGGTCGCCAGGGCCTCGGTACAGAGCCGCTCGACCTCGGCCCAGTCCGCTACCTTGAGCGGGCGGATCCAGATATCACGAGGCGCGCTGGGATCGTCGTCGCGGCGCGACTCTTCGATGGCATCGTACGTCCCCTCGTAGCGTAGCCACGCGCCCTGCGGCTGGTCAGCCGGAATCGGCGCCAGTAGAGCATCGATGTCGAGGTGTGAGTCCTGAGACGTGGCGGTCACGAGTCATGCACGGAGGAGGACGAACCAGAATCGGAGGTGGTATTATTCAGCGCGATGTCCCCGGGCCGCAAGCACCGGGTGGGGAACGGGTCGGAATCCTCATCCCCCGGGAAAGGGGGGAGGTGTGCGCCCGAGGTCCGGGATGAAGAGCGTTTCCTTCGTGCGAGGGTGCCGGATGGTCAACCCGAGATAGAGGCGGGCTGGAGCCAGAGGCGCGGCGGCGTCCGGAGGGCCGGCGGGGTGGGCAA
>WGEM01000368.1 GCA_015492755.1 Gemmatimonadota bacterium
GGATGAGCCTAGTCACGGCGAGCCTCCCTGGAGCGGCGGCGCATGGCCGTCCCCCAGCGGAGGAAGCGCTCCAGCTCGTCCAGCGGAGGCTCCGCGGCCGGGTCGCCGTATGCCGTCTCCAGTCGCCAACGCATGTACGCCCGCGACGGGAGCGGCAGGAAGGGGGGGCGGCGATACCACCGCCTGGACCGGAAGGCCCAGGCCGCCCTGAGGAGATCCGGGATCAAGCGAGGGCGCCGGAGCGCCGCGGCCGCCATCGTCAGGTACAGCAGAGAACCCTCGTGTGACTTGCCAGCGACAGCCCGATGGGGGGGCAGGTGGCGCGCACCGCGCGCGCTCCTTCGAATCTAGACCCGGCGGGGGCGCCGTACAACGCACGGCACGTGCCCCACCCTGGTCTCGCGACGTCCCGGCACCGATGTTGCCTCCCCACATCTCACCTCCGAGCTGGACATGGCCAACCGACTCGCCCGCGAAACGAGCCCGTACCTCCTGCAGCACGCCGACAACCCCGTGGACTGGTATCCGTGGGGCGAGGAGGCGTTCCGACGGGCCCGCAAGGAGAACCGGCCGGTGCTGGTCTCCATCGGCTACTCCGCGTGCCACTGGTGCCACGTGATGGAGCACGAATCCTTCGAGGACCCGGAGACGGCAAAGCTCATGAACGAGCTCTTCGTCAACGTGAAGGTGGACCGCGAAGAGCGCCCCGACGTGGATCAGGTCTACATGAAGGCGGTGCAGGCCATCACCGGGGGCGGCGGGTGGCCCCTCACGGTCTTCTGCACACCCGATGGAGTGCCGTACTACGGCGGTACCTACTTCCCTCCCAGCCCGCGACACGGCCTCCCCTCCTTCCGACAGGTCCTGGAGGCCGCCGCTTCGGCGTATTACCGGAAGCCGGACGAGGTGCTCGAAGCGGCCTCGCGCCTCCGGCACGCGCTGGCCGCGGCGCAGAGCGGGGACGCGGCTGAGCAGGCCGAGACGGATGCGCCGGGGCTGGAGTTGGTGGACGCGGCGGTTGCGGCGCTGGATCGGGCCTTCGACTCCGTCTACGGCGGGTTCGGCGGCGCGCCCAAGTTCCCGCAGCCCATGACGGTGGAGCTCCTCCTGCGCCACCACGTGCGCACCGGCGACGGGCGGTCGCTGGAGATGGCGGTGCGAACCCTCGAGTGCATGGCTGGCGGCGGTATCCGCGATCACCTGGCCGGGGGATTCCACCGCTACAGCGTGGACGCCGCGTGGCAGGTGCCCCACTTCGAGAAGATGCTTTACGACAACGCGCTCCTGGCGCGCGCCTACCTGGACGCCTACCGGGTGACGGGCGATGCGGAGCTTCGGAGGGTAGCGGAGGAGACGCTGGAATTCCTTCTCCGCGATCTTCAGGCGCCGGAGGGGGGATTCTACTCCGCCTTCGACGCCGACTCCGAAGGTGTGGAGGGTCTGTACTACCTCTGGACCGCCCGGGAAGTCGACGCCCTCCTGGATGCGGAGACGGCGCTCCTCTTCCGCCGTGTATACGGTGTCGACGAGGGGGGCAACTTCGAGGGGCGCACGATCCTGTCCCGGGTGTCGGCGCCGGAGGAGGTGGCCCGGGAGCTGGGCGTGGACGCCGCGGAAGCCCGGCGGCGTCTGGAGGCGGCACGCCGCACCCTCCTGGAGGCGCGCCAGACCCGGACGCCCCCGCTCCGCGACGAGAAGATCCTGACGTCGTGGAGCGCGCTGGCCACGCGCGCGCTGGCGGAGGCGGGCGCCGCCCTGGGACGTGACCACTTCGTCGACGCCGCGCGCGCGGCGGGGGAGTTCCACTGGGCCGCGTCGAGACCTCAGGGCCGCCTCCAGCACGTCTGGACGGCGGGCGTCGCGCGCGTCCCCGCCTTCCTGGAGGACGTGGCCGCTCTGGGCCACGCCTACCTCTCGCTTCACGGGGCCACCCTGGAGGCCCGCTGGCTCCAGCGGGCGGAAGCGCTCATCGACGAGATGTTGGAACGGTTCCGCGACGACGCGGGCCGCTTCTGGGATACCGCGCGGGACGCCGAGCCGCTCTACCTGAGGCCGCTGGATCCCATGGATCACGCCACGCCCTCCGGTACCTCGCTGGCGGCGGAGCTCCTGGTGCGGGGCGCCGCCGTGTTCAGCCGTCCGGAGCTGATGGAGCCCGCCGAGTCGATCTTCAAGCGGTACGCCGCGCCGGCGCGCCGCTTTCCCACCGCCTTCGGCCACCTCCTCTCGGCGCTGGACCGGGCGAGGGCGCCCTCCGTGGAGATCGTCATCCTGGCGCCGGAAGGCGCCGACCCCGGACCGCTGGTCCGCGCGGCGCACCGCCGTTTCCTGCGCGCCGGCACCGTCGCGGGCCACACCGGCGCCGGAATGCCCCCCGCCCTCCCCTTGCTGGAAGGACGTGCACCCGCAGGCGGGCGGGCCACCGCATTCGTGTGCCGCGACTTCACCTGCCGCCTCCCGGTCCCCGACCCCGACGCCCTTCTGGAGGAGCTCTCCGCGCTGAGCGCCTGACCGCTCGCCCGCCTGACCTTATCTTTGGGGTCCCCGCGCCGGACGCCGGCGCCCGGCTCCAACGCACGAGTTCCATGGCGACGAAAGAAAAGGAAGTCCTGAAGGAGGGGGTGGACGAGCCCCGCCTCGCAGGACTCACGGACGAGCAGCTCCTTCGTTTCTATCGCACGATGGTCACCTCCCGGCGGATCGACGACCGGGAGATCAGCCTCAAGCGGCAGAACAAGATCTTCTTCCAGATCTCGGGCGCCGGTCACGAAGCCATCGGCGTGGCGCTGGCCGAGCACTGCAAGCCGGCACACGACTGGTTCTTCGTCTACTACCGCGACCGCGCGTTCACGCTGGCGCTGGGACAGACGCCGCTGGACCATCTCCTGCAGGCCGTCGGCGCCGCCGCCGACCCCAACTCCGGCGGGCGCCAGATGCCCGCCCACTTCGGCGACGTGCGCTACAACATCGCCAGCACCTCCTCGCCCACGGGGAC
>WGEM01000369.1 GCA_015492755.1 Gemmatimonadota bacterium
CGACACCATCTACGCCGAGGGGCAGCGGCGGTACGTGGAGTCGCTCTCGGCGTACGCCCGGCAGTTCCTGGGGCTCATGGAGAAGCCCGACGTCGACACCATCGAGGGCCTCTCGCCGGCCATCTCCATCGAGCAGAAGACGGTGAGCCGGAATCCCCGCTCCACGGTGGGGACGGTCACCGAGATCTACGACTATCTGAGGCTCCTCTGGGCGCGGGTGGGGATCCCCCACTGTCCCACCTGCGGCGAGCCGGTGCTCCGGCAGTCCGCCACGCAGATCGTGGATCGGATCCTGGAGCTGCCCGAGGGCACCCGCATCGAGATCCTGGCGCCGCTGGTGCGGGGGAGGAAGGGCGAGTTCACCGTGCTCTTCGAGAAGGCGCGCAAGGAGGGGTTCGTGCGGGTCCGCGTGGACGGCGAGACGTATGACCTGAGCGAGCCGCCGGCGCTCAACCGCTACGAGAACCACGACATCTCGGTGGTGGTGGACCGGCTGGTGGTGAGGGCCTCGGACCGCGACCGGCTGGCGGATTCGGTGGAGACGGCGCTCCGCACCGGCGACGGGATCCTGGAGGTGGTGGAGCACCGCTCCGGAGGCGGGGAGGGATCGCACCTCTTCAGCGAGCACTACGCCTGCACCGGGTGCGGCACCAGCCTCCCCGAGCTGGAGCCCCGCCAGTTCTCCTTCAACTCGCCCTACGGCGCGTGCGAGGAATGCGGGGGCCTGGGCATCCGGAAGGAGGTAAACCCCGATCTCCTCCTGGCCGACCCTTCGCTCTCCATCCTGGAGGGCGTGATCCTGCCGTGGGGCGATCCCTCGGGACACCTGCGGCGCTCCGTCATCCCAGGCCTGGCGGAGGCGTATGAGTTCGACCCCAACACGCCGTGGGCCGAACTCCCCGACGACGTGCGCCACGCCATCCTCTTCGGCTCCGGCGCCATGAAGATCCGCTTCCCCTACAGGTCGGGGAGCGGGAAGTTCGACGGTCACTACGAGGAGCACTGGGAGGGCGTGGTGGCCGGCGTGGAGCGGCGCTACCGCGAGACGCAGTCGGAGGCGGTTCGGTCGCAGCTCGAGGAGTACATGAGCACACTCCCGTGCGGCGCCTGCGGCGGCTCCCGTCTCTCGGCGGCGTCGCGGGCGGTGACGGTGGCGGGCCGGTCGCTGGGCGAGGTGGTGGAGATGTCCATCGCCGAGGCGGCGGACTTCTTCACCGAGCTGGCGCTGGACGACGGTTCCGGCGGCGCGCTCCGCAACGGCGGCGCGCCGCTCCCCGCCGGGATCGCCGGACCCATCCTCAAGGAGGTCACCGAGCGGCTGCGCTTCCTCCGCGACGTGGGGCTCTCCTACCTCACGTTGGGCCGCTCCGCGGGCACACTATCCGGAGGAGAGGCGCAGCGCATCCGCCTGGCCACCCAGATCGGAAGCCGGCTGGTGGGGGTCCTCTACGTCCTGGACGAGCCCTCCATCGGGCTGCATCAGCGCGACAACGCGCGGCTGCTGGACACGCTCCAGCGGCTCCGGGACCTGGGCAACACCGTCATCGTGGTGGAGCACGACGAGGACACCATCCGCGCCGCCGACTACGTGGTGGATCTGGGGCCCGGCGCGGGCCGCCACGGCGGCGAGGTGGTGGCCGCCGGTCCGCTGGAGGCTGTGCTGGCGGAGCCCCGCTCCCTCACCGGGGCCTACCTGAAGGGCGAGCGCACCATCCCGGTGCCCCAGCGCAGGCGCCGGCCCGACCCCGACGCGGCGCTGGTGGTGCGGGGCGCCCGGGGCAACAACCTCAAGGACCTGGACGTGCGCATTCCACTGGGCTGCTTCGTGTGCGTCACCGGCGTCTCAGGCTCGGGGAAGTCCACGCTGGTGAATGAGACGCTCTACCACGCGCTGGCCCGCCGGCTCTACCGCAGCAAGGTGGTGGCGGCGCCCCACGACGGCATCGACGGGCTGGAGCACATCGACAAGGTCATCGACGTGGACCAGTCGCCCATCGGTCGCACGCCCCGCTCCAACCCCGCCACCTACACCGGGCTCTTCACCCCCGTCCGGGAGCTCTTCGCTAACCTCCCCGAGTCGCAGATGCGGGGCTACGGACCCGGCCGCTTCTCCTTCAACGTGAAGGGCGGGCGCTGCGAGGCGTGCCAGGGCGACGGGCTGGTGAAGATCGAGATGCACTTCCTCCCCGACGTCTACGTGCCCTGCGACGTCTGCCGGGGCCGGCGCTACAACCGCGAGACGCTGGACGTCTACTACAAGGGCAAGAACATCGCCGACGTCCTGGACATGACGGTGGAGGACGCGCTGGAGTTCTTCGACGCCGTGCCGCGCATCAAGGCGAAGCTCCAGACGCTCCACGACGTGGGGCTGGGCTACATCCATCTGGGCCAGCCCGCCACCACGCTCTCCGGCGGCGAGGCGCAGCGCGTGAAGCTGGCCACCGAGCTCTCCAAGCGCGCCACCGGCCGGACCCTCTACATTCTGGACGAGCCCACCACCGGGCTCCACTTCGAGGACGTGCGGGTGCTCCTGGAGGTGCTCCACCGTCTGGTGGAGATGGGCAACACGGTGGTGGTCATCGAGCACAACCTCCACGTGGTGAAGACCGCCGACTGGATCATCGACCTGGGGCCTGAAGGCGGAGACGCCGGCGGTCGTATCGTAGCCGAGGGGACGCCGGAGGAGGTAGCGCGCCACGATGGCTCGCACACCGGCCGTCACCCTGTCTCTTATACACATCTGACG
>WGEM01000370.1 GCA_015492755.1 Gemmatimonadota bacterium
GTCCTTGGCCCACTCCACGTCCACGGGCTGCCCGTAGTGGTCCTCGATGACCAGCGCCATCCGCCCCAGCTCCGCGGCTTCCACGGTGGTGAGGGACCACTGGCGCTGGCGTCCGGCGTGGACGTCCACGCTCTCGGTGGCCGTCCCCCCCTGCATGGAGTAGACGAGCTTGCGGTCCTTGGCGCCCATGACGCGGTGCACCACGGCCGGGCGGCCCCGGCGGATCCCGTCCTTCCACAGGAGATAGGTGTCGGGCGACACGCTGCCCTGCACCACCAGCTCCCCCAGCCCGTAGGCGGAGGTGATGTGGAGGATGTTGGGGTTCCCCGAGTCGGGGTCCACCGTGAACATCACGCCCGAGGTGGCAATGTCGGAGCGCACCATCTTCATCACCACCACGCCCAGGCTGGACTCCAGGGGGTCCATGTCCCTCCGGATCTGGTAGCCTACGGCCCGCTCGGTGAAGGCGGATGCGCAGCATTTCCGCCACGCTTCCTGCAGCGCCTTCACGCCCCGCACGTTCAGGTACGATTCGTACTGTCCGGCGAAGGAGGCCAGCTCTGAATCCTCACAGGTGGCGGAGGAGCGGACCGCCAGGTCCACGTTGCGGCCGTACTGGTCCACCAGACCCCAGTACCCGTGGCGCAGCGCCTCGCCCACCTCCTCCGGGATGGGCGTCGCCAGGACCAGGGCGCGGGCCAGCGCGCTGCGGGCGTGGAGGTCCAGCTCGTCGTCGGGGTCCACCTCGTCGAAGACGCAGTGCAGCGCGTGACGGAGCGTGGGATGCTCCAGACAGCCGGGACAGACCGAGCGGACGTCTTCAGGCACGCCGCTCCAGCTCTCCGGAGGCACGGGGGCGTCGAGAAAGGCGTCCCACGCCGACACGGTGGTGGCGAACCCGTTGGGGATGCGCACGCCCCGGCCCGCCAGCGCCTGGAACATCTCACCCAGGGAGGCGGCCTTCCCGCCCACGCGGGCCACGTCGGCGGCGGTGATGGCGTCGAACCACGCCACGAGGGACGCGCTGGCCGCGGTGGGCCGGGGTGTCTGAGGTTGGGCCATGAGATCCGCTAGGGGACGGGCGTCGGAAGGGGACGAGAGGGTCGAGGTCCAGGAGAGCACGGCGTCCTCCGATGCAGGATCGTCACACACTGTTGTGGTGACGCAACGGTCCGGATGGTCCTGGCGGGCCGCCCACCCCCCCGGCCCGTCTGCTCTCCCGGGACGAGGCAGGTGGAGCGCGGGGGTGTGGGCTGCCCATTCGGAATCAGGTTGCTGCCCATGAACGCATATTCCGTGCCGCGGAAGGAAGTGGCAGGATCGGACATCTTGTCCGATCCGTTCCGTTGGATCAGCCCGCCGCGGAGTCCACCCGCTGGAGTCCGTCCGGGGCCATCCGCCACACCACGGGCGCCCGGTGGCGCTCCAGTGCCAGGAGGTGCGAGGGCGGAACCGGAGACCAGGCCGGATCGTCGGTGAAGCGCTCGGAGGCCACCACCACGGAGGGGGAGCGCTCGTAGCGGCGCCTTCCCGGCGAGCCGTGCCAGGCGGGACGGTAGAGATCCCGCTGGATGGAGTACAGGGACTCCGGAGCGCGCTCCGGATGGTCGGTGAAGCGGCACACCACTGCCCGGTCCCCGTCGGCCACGGCCACGTTCAGGAAGGAAGGGGCGCCCCGCACCGCCCGGACCATGGAGAGCACGCGCCAGATGGCCCGGTTCAGGGCCGAGGCCATGGCGGCGGCGGACCCGAGGCCGCCCTCACGCAGCACCTCGTCGACGAAGACCGCGAAGAGGTGCTCCGTGTCGGTGCTCCCCTGGATGAGGCTGAAGGCCTCATCTCCGAGCGAATCGAGAAGGATGCGCCGGAGCCTCTGGAACGACCCGATGTGGCCGTTGTGCATGAAGAGGAAGCGCCTCCACGGGAAGGGGTGGCAGTTCGCCTCGCTCACCGTCATCCCCGGAGTGGCCGCCCGGACGTGCGCCAGCACGCACGGGCTGGTCACCACCCGCGCGAGGCTGGCCAGGTTCTGGTTGTTCCACGCGGGCGTCACCGAACGGAAGAGGCCGGGCTCCGGGCTCACTTCAGGGGCGTACCATCCGAGGCCGAACCCGTCTCCGTTGAGCGGCTCGGTCCTCTCCCGCGCCTCGAAGCTCTGGCGGATCAGCGAATGGTCCGGCTCGATGACGAGGGTGGAGAGTCGGATCGGGGGTCCGAGATACAGCGTGAACCGGCACATGGTCCCCCGGAATATGGCGGACGGGGGCGGCCGCGCTACTCCTGCGGCACGCGGGGAGCGAGCCCTACGGCCCGCCCGTCCAGGTCCCACGCCGGGTCCGCCGCGATCCCCAGATGGGCCAGGGCGGTCACGGCCACGTCCACGATGAAGACCGTGTCGGGAAGGAGCCCCGGCACGGCCGCTCCTCCGCCGGCCAGGAAGAAGATGGTGCGCTCCCGGGGCGTGTCCCCACCGTGCCCCCCCTCCGCCGTGCGGCCGTGGTCCGTGCTCACCAGAACCAGCCAGTCCTCGTCGGGATACCCCGGCCGGGCCCGCAGGGCGGCGACGAGGCGGCCCACCTGAGCGTCCGCCCGGGCGATGGCGTCCCGGTACTCCCGCCCGATGGAGCGGCGCTCGTGGCTCACCTCGTCGGGGTTGCCCAGGTACACGAAGAGGGCGTGGGGATCCCCCTCGGCGAGGTGCGAAACGGCCAGCGCCACCGAGCTGTCGTCGGCTTCGGGCCAGCCCAGCTCGTAGCCGTCCAGGACGTGCCGCACGTCCACCGCACCGCTGATGGTCGGCCTTCCGTCGTCGGCGGAGATCAGCGGCTTCCAGTCCGCCACGGCGAAGGTGTTGAGCTCCGGCCGGACGGCTTCGATGCGGGTGAGGAAGTCGGGATAGAGATCGTAGCGCTTCCCGGTGAAGTCATTGTCCACCACCCCGTGCTTGGCCGGCCAGACGCCGGTGAGCATCGACGACCATCCGGGCCCGCTCACCGAGGGAAGCCC
>WGEM01000371.1 GCA_015492755.1 Gemmatimonadota bacterium
ACGGCGTGGACGTGAACCTCTTCACCCACGTGGGGAACAACTTCGGGGTCTCGTGGGGACAGGGGGGTGGCAACGCCCTCTGGTCCGTCATGTTCCGCTTCACCGGCGAGACGGCGCACTCGGCGGGCGCGCCCTGGCGCGGCCGCTCGGCGCTGGACGCGGTAATGCTCATGGCGCAGGCGTGGGAGTTCAAGCGCGAGCACCTGAGGCCCGCCGCCCGCTCCCACTACATCATCGTGGACGGCGGTGATCAGCCCAATGTGGTGCCGCAGACGGCAACCATCTGGTTCTACTTCCGGGAGCGGGACTACGAGCTCACCAAAGAGCAGTACGACGCGGCGGTGAAGATGGCGGAGGGCGCCGCCCTCATGACCGGCACCGAGGTGGACACCATCATGACGGTGGGTGCCGCCTGGGGACGCCACTTCAGCAAGCCGGTGGCGGAGGTCACCTACGCCAACATCCGGGCGGTGGGCCTCCCGGAGTGGAGCGAGGACGACATCCGCTTCGCCGAGGCGTTCCAGCGGGAGATGGGCGTGGAGGTCACGGGCCTGGCCACCGAGATTCCGCCGCTCCAGGGCCCGGTGGATCTCTCCCGCTCGCTGGGCGGCGGCTCCGACGACATCGGCGACGTCTCGTGGAACATGCCCACCGTGACGCTGCGCTATCCGTCCAACATGCGAGGTGGGCCGGGCCACAACTGGGCGAACGCCATCGCCATGGCCACGCCGGTGGCGCACAAGGGGGGCGTGGCCGGCGCGAAAGTGCAGGCGCGTACGCTGCTGGACCTCTTCCTGGACGGCGAGACCGTGGAGGCCGCATGGGACTATTTCCGCAACGTCCAGACGAAGGAGACGAAGTACATTCCGTTCATCACGCCCGCCGACCAACCCGCCATCTGGCTCAACAAGGAGATCATGGAGCGCTGGCGCCCGCTGATGCGCGAGTACTACTACGACCCGTCGCGCTACGACACGTACCTGGAGCAGCTCGGCATCACCTATCCCACCATCCGCCAGACGGCGGTGAGCCAGGAGCAGGGGGGACGCTGAGGTCGGACGCATCCGTGGATCGGGTGGTGGGCGGGTGGCGGAGGCGACGGGCGTGGGTCGTGGCGCTGGGGTACGCCTGCCTGGCGGCGGGCCTCCGCGCCGTGTCCGTCGCCGCGCAGGTGGACGTCACCGAACTCACGGTGGCGGAGGTGCGGGAGGGGTATGCCGAGGGCCGCTTCACCGCGGTGCAACTCACCCGCGCCTTCCTGGAGCGCATCGAGCGCTACGAGCCCGTCTACAACGCCTTCATCTCCATGAATCCGTTCGCTCTGGAGCGGGCGGCGGAGCTGGACGAGGCGTACCGCACTGCGGGTCCGGTGGGGCCGCTCCACGGCGTGCCTGTGGTCATCAAGGACAACATGGACTTCGCCGGCCTCCCCACCACCGTGGGCTTCGAGGGATTCAGCTCCGCGGCGGGCGGCATCGACATGGTGCCGGGCGATCATGCCGCCGTGGTGAGCCGCCTGGAGGCGGCGGGCGCCATCGTGCTGGGCAAGACCAACCTTCCCGACTTCGCCGCCCACGGGACCCGCACCGTGAGCAGCGTGGCGGGCGTCACCCGGAATCCCTACCGGCTGGACAAGGCGCCGGGCGGCTCCAGCGGCGGCACCGCCACCGCCGTGAACGCCAGCTTCGCCGTGCTGGGGCTGGGGACCGAAACGGGCGGATCCATCCAGAACCCGGCGTCCGCACAGGGGCTGGTGGGGGTGAAGCCCACCTACGGTTTGGTGCCGCTGGAGGGCGTGTACCCGCTGAGCGGAACGTACGTGGACGTGGTGGGACCGCTGGCCCGGAGCGTCGAGGACGCCGCCATCGCGATGGACGTCCTGGCGGGCCCCACCGACGAGGACCTGGCCACCTACGCCGCGGTGGGCCACATGCCCGATGGCGGATACGTTGCGGCACTCGATGCGAACTCGCTCGCCGGCCGCCGATTCGGGCTGGTGGGCACCGGGTGGCGAGATGACTGGCTCCCGCTGCATCCGGAGACGGAGGCGGAGTACCGCAAGGCGGTGGAGCTCCTCCGCCGCCTGGGCGCGGAGGTGGTGGACGACCCCTTCGCAGGGTCGGGGTTCAGGGAGCTCTACGCCGCCCAACCGCGCGTCTCCACCAGCGCACACGACCGCCACCTGTACTTCCAGGGGTTGGGGCCGCAGGCGGCCTTCCACAGCATCGAGGAGTGGGAGCGACTCACCGGGCGCACCTTCCGGCGGGGGCGGCGGGGCGGAGCCGCCCACGTACCCGCCCGACCCAGCGCCACCGAGGAGGGTGACGCTTTTCAGGCGTGGCGACGGGAGATCCGGGCCCTGTTCCGGAGCGTGTTGGAGGAACACGATCTGGACGGACTCTTCTTCCCGCAGGCGGGTGCGCCCAACCGTGACCTGGTGGAGGACCCGGACCGTCCGGCGTACAACCCGAACAACTGGCCGGAGATCCCCAGCAACATCATCAACGATCTGGGTCTCCCCACCGTGACGGTGCCCTTCTCCTACTACGCCGACGGGACCCCGTTCGTGGTGGCCTTCATCGGAGATATGTGGACGGAGGCGCAGCTCCTTTCCTGGGCTTACGCGCTGGAGCAGGCCACCCGGGCGCGGCGGGCCCCTGAGCTGGTGGATACCCTGCCGGAAGACGGCGGGCGGTAGCGGACGGCTCCGGACGGCGTTCGCAGGCGGGGCTCAACCCTTTCTCCGGCGTGCGTGTCGGTAGGCGGGCGCGCGCCGTCGCTCCCCTTCGACGCGCCGGGGGTGCGGTTCTCCGCGCTCCGGCACCGGATTCGGCCTCCACACCGTTGACCATAATGACCGCTCTCGCACGTCGTCGGTCCCCGCCCCGGGCGCCCGTGGGTGTGGCGCTCACCCTCATGGCGCTGGCCGCCGCGCCAGCCGCGGCGCAGCAGACCCGGCCCAACGTCTTCCTGGACTGCAACAGCCCCAACTGCAATCGGCAGTACTTCCGCACCGAGATCACCTGGGTGAACTGGGTGAACGACGCCCGGGTGGCGGACGTCCACGTCATCATGACCAGCC
>WGEM01000372.1 GCA_015492755.1 Gemmatimonadota bacterium
CTCGTAGGCCAGCACCAGGCACGCCTGGGCCAGGTTCAGGCTGGAGTACTCGGGATCGGTGGGGATGACCACCACCGCGTGGCAGAGGTCCAGATCCTCGTTGGTGAGACCCCGGTCCTCCCGTCCGAAGACCAGCGCCACGGTGCCGCCCTCCTCCGCGTGCGCCACCACCTCCCCCGCCGCGGCTCTGGGCCGGAGATAGGTACGCCCCTCGGTGCGCGCCCGCGCCGTGGTGCCCACCACGAAGGTGGCGTCGAGTACGGCTTCCTGGAGAGAGTCGTGCAGCGTCACGGCCTCCACCAGGTCGGCGCTCCGGTGTGCGATTCCCTCGATGCGGTAGGGGTCGAACTCGTCGGGTCGGACCAGTCGCAACCTCCGGAGGCCGAAGTTCTTCATGACGCGGATGACGCCGGCGATGTTCACCACGTCCTTGGGGTGGTCCAGCACCACCACCACGCGGTCCCTGGGGTCGGCGCCCGAATCCGCGGCCTCTGACGGCAACGCTCGGCTCACGTGGACCTCCCCGCCGCCGCCCTCGGCTCAGGTCCCGGGCGTGTCGTCCGGGTCCTCGCTCCGTCCCGCGTTGAGCTCGCCCTTGAAGTTGCGAATCCCCGCGCCCAGACCCCGGGCCAGCATGGGGAGCCGCTTGGCGCCGAAGAGCAGGATGACGATCCCGATGAAGAGGAGGATCTCCCCGAACCCGAAGGAGACGAGGCCGAGCCCCAGCGTTGCCGCCGTCATCGGAGGAGCACCTTGGCGATGGTCTGCTTCTGCATGTTGGAGGTGCCTTCATAGATGGTGCCGATCTTGGCGTCCCGGTAGAGCTTCTCCACCGGGTACTCCTTGGTGAAGCCATACCCACCATGCAGGTCGATGCAGGTGGACGCCACCCGCTGCGCCATCTCGGAAGCGTGGAGCTTGGCCATCGCGGCCTGGACCACGAAGGGCTCGCCGGCATCCTTCATACGCGCTGCGTTGTACACCAGGAGGCGCGCCGCCTCGATTTCGGTGGCCATCTCCGCCAGCTGGAACTGCACGCCCTGGAACGACCCGATGGGCCGGCCGAACTGTTCACGCTCCTGCACGTAGCGCAGCGTGTGATCCAGCGCACCCTGAGCCAGCCCCACCATCTGCGCGCCGATTCCGATGCGCCCCTCGTTGAGGGTCTCGATGGCCACTTTGTAGCCGCGGCCCACCTCTCCCAGGATGTTCTCGCCGGGGACGCGGACATTCTCCAGGATCAGCTCGGTGGTGGAGGAGGCCCGGATCCCGAGCTTGTCCTCCTTCTTGCCGACGCTGAAGCCTTCGAAGTCGCGCTCCACGATGAAGGCGGTGATGCCCTTGTAGCCCAGCTGGGGATCCACCGTGGCGAAGACGATGTAGATACCCGCCTCGTTCCCGTTGGTGATCCACATCTTCTGGCCGTTCAGGATCCAGTCGTCGCCGTCGGGCGTGGCCCGGCACGCCAGCGCGAAGGCGTCCGACCCGCTCCCGGCCTCCGAGAGGGCGTACGCGCCCACGGTGTCGGCGGCGAGACGGGGAAGGAAGCGCTGCTTCTGCTCGTCGGTGGCCCACCGGGTGAAGGCGTTGATCACCAGCGTGTTCTGGACGTCCACCAGAACGGCGGTGGAAGGATCCACCTTGGAAAGCTCCTCCACCACCAGGACGGAGGTGAAGAAGGTGGAGCCGGTGCCTCCCAGCTCCTCGGGGATCTCGATGCCCATGAGGCCCAGCTCGAAGAGCTGAGCGATGAGGGCCGGATCCATCTGCTGCGCCTCGTCCATCTCCATGACCTTGGGCGCAATCTCCGAGGTGGCAAAATCCCGCACCGCCTCCTGGAACATCCGCTCATCCTCGGTGAGGGTGGTGAGCGGGGGACGAACGTCTGTAAGGAGCGTCGACATCGATCCGGCGGGGTTCGGGGCCCGCAGGGGCCGTCGTGGTCGTGACCGGCGGCCCCGAACGGTACGGGGCCGCGCCTCCCCGACGCCCGGGGAGATGAGAAAAATACAACAAAAGCCCCGCACACGGGGCGCCGGGCACGCCTCAGCGCGGCTTCTTCAGCGCCAGGAGCCCCGCGGGGACGGGGATGGCCGCCCGTGCCTCCTCGAACGCCGCGGCTCCCATGGGGCCCGACTCGGTGACCACCACGTCCACGAGTTCCAGCGCCACCGCCTCGAAGTACCGGTTCCACACCCGGACGCCCGGCGGAGCCCGCCACACCTCGTCGGCGGGACGATCGTCGTCCAGGAGCTGGGGGAAGCCCGGCGGGAGAACCTTGGAGTCGTCCGCCGCCACCATCACCGGGATCCCGGCGTGCCGGCCTGCCAGGGCCAGAGCCAGCGAGCCGATCTTGTTCACCACACCGGCGTCACCGATGGAGTCGGCGCCCAGGAGCACCGCGTCCGCGTCCGCCAGCAAGGAGGGCCCGGCGGCGTCCACCGCATGGAGCACGGCGAGCCCCTCGCGGGCCAGCGTCCGGGCCAGGATGCGGCCCTCCTGCATGGGCCGGCTCTCCAGGCACACCACCTCCGGCGGGGAGACGGCTGTGGTGGGGGCGGCGGATGTCCGCCCGGGACCCGCAGCGGTGGTGAGGCTTCGCCGTCGGAGCTCCAGGAGTCCCTCCCGCACGGTGCGGGAGGACGAGAGCGTGAGCACCCGGCGGGTGCCGGCGAGGTGGTCGGCCAGGTGCGAGGCCACCCGTCGGCTCCGTTCCTCCAGCGACGACCGGAAGGCATCGGCGGCGCGCGCGGCGGCGTGCCGGCCTTCCTCCACGTCACCGGCGGACTCCACCGCGTCCAGGACCTCCCGCACCAGGAATACAAGCGACGCCATGGCGGGCTGGGCCTCCAGCACGGCGAGGCCCACCTCACCCAGCGCCCACCGCAGCTCCTCCACCGAGGCAGCGGGGAGCCGGGCCGCCGCTCGCCGGAAGACGTCGGCACCCATGCGCGCCACCACGGAGGCGCCCGACACCACATCGCGCCGCAGGGGTGCGACCAGCGCCTGAACGTCGGCTTCTGACGGCATCTTCCCTCCCTCGCCCGGCGGTGCCGGGCGGCGGAACTCTGCGCCAAAGTACGAGGCTTGACCTCCGCCTCAAACCCCGTCATCCTCAGGTCTCCCGCCCCGGTGCGATGCCTCCTGGTGGAGCCGGCCGGGGCACCCGGAAGCGACAGTCCACACCGGAGACGAACCGATGTCCGAGATACCCGGCGACCTCCTCTATTCGGAAGAACACGAGTACCTGAAGCCCGCCGAGGAGCCGGGGGTGTACTATGTGGGGATCACCGACTACGCCCAGGGCGAGCTGGGGGACGTGGTGTTCGTCGAACTCCCCGACGTGGGGACCAGCTTCAACAAGATGGATGTGTTCGGCACCATCGAAGCGGTGAAGGCGGTGAGCGATCTCTACACCCCTGTGGACGGGGAGGTGGTGGAGGTGAACGAGGCGCTCGCCGACGACCCCTCGCTGGTGAACTCCGACCCGTACGGCGAGGGGTGGATGATCAAGCTCAAGGTGGCGGACGAGGGCCAGCTTTCGGAGCTGCTCAGCGCCGACGCCTACGCCGACCACATCTCCTGATCGACGGCTTCCACCCTCACGACACATTCGAGGCCGCCCCGTGGCCGGCATGACACGCATCGACCCGCAGCCCGACTTCGAGGCTCGCCACATCGGTCCGGACGCCGACGACGTCCGGGAGATGCTCTCCACCGTGGGCTTCGATTCTCTGGACGAGCTCATACACCGGGCGGTCCCGGAGGCCATCCGCTACCGGGGGGAACTCCGCCTTCCGGAACCGGTCACCGAAGCGGAACTCCTGAAGCGCCTGCGCGCCATCGCCTCCGAGAACCGCGTGCTTCGCTCGTACATCGGGATGGGGTACCACGGGACCATCACGCCCGGCGTCATCCAGCGGAACATCCTGGAAAACCCCGGATGGTACACGCAGTACACGCCGTATCAGGCGGAGATCTCGCAGGGACGCCTGGAAGCGCTCCTCAACTTCCAGACGATGGTCATCGACCTCACCGGGCTGCCCATCGCCAATGCCTCCCTCCTGGATGAGGCCACCGCCGCCGCGGAGGCGATGCACATGGCGGCGGGTGAGGCGCGCCAGGGCGCCGACGTCTTCTTCGTCTCGGAGCTCTGCCATCCCCAGACCATCGAGGTGGTGAAGACACGGGCGCGGCCGCTGGGGATCCAGGTGGTGGTGGGGGACCACGAGCACGTCGAGCTGAGCGACGAGGTGTTCGGCGTACTCCTCCAGTATCCCGCCACCGACGGGCGTGTGCTGGACTACCGGGAATTCGTGAGCCGGGCGAAGGCGCTGGGCGCCGTGGTGACGGTGGCGGCGGATCTCCTGGCGCTGGCGCTCCTCGCCCCCCCGGGGGAGTGGGGCGCCGACATCGTGGTGGGCAGCAGCCAACGCTTCGGGGTGCCCATGGGCTTCGGCGGACCCCACGCCGCCTTCCTGGCGGCCACGGAGCCCTTCAAGCGGAAGATGCCCGGACGCATCATCGGCGTGTCGGTGGACGCCGATGGGAGGCCGGCGCTCCGTATGGCGCTCCAGACCCGCGAGCAGCACATCCGCCGGGAGCGGGCCACCTCCAACATCTGCACCGCGCAGGTGCTGCTGGCCATCATGGCGGGCGCCTACGCGGTGTACCACGGTCCGGAGGGGATCCGCCGCATCGCCACCCGCGTTCGGGAACTCACCGGGGTGCTGGCCGCCGGGCTGGGCCTGCAGGGCCACGAGCTCCTCACCGACACCTTCTTCGACACGCTGCGGGTGCGCCCCGCAGGCGACGCCGGTGAGGTGCTGGCCCGGGCGCTGGAGGAGGGAATCAACCTCCGCGACTTCGGCGACGGGACGCTGGGCATTTCGCTGGACGAGACGGTACTCCCCGAAGACCTGGACGATCTCTTCCGCGTCTTCGGCGGCGGCGAGGACTTCCCCGCGGCGCGTGCCCTGGCGGAGCAGGGCCCGGCGCCGGAGCTACCCTCGTGGGCCGCCCGCACCACGCCGTACCTGACGCACGAGGTGTTCAACCGGTACCACTCCGAGACGGAGATGCTGCGCTATCTGCACCGTCTCGAGTCCCGGGATCTCTCCCTGAACACCAGCATGATCCCGCTGGGATCGTGCACGATGAAGCTGAACGCCACCTCCGAGATGGTGGGCGTCACCTGGCCGGAGTTCGGCGCGCTGCACCCCTTCGCGCCGCTGGACCAGGCCAGGGGATACCAGCGCATCTTCTCGGATCTGGAGGCGTGGTTGGCGGAAATCACCGGCTTCGACGCCACCTCGCTCCAGCCCAACTCCGGAGCGCAGGGCGAGTACACCGGGCTGCTGGTGATCCGCGCCTACCACGAGGACCGCGGCGAAGCCCACCGGAACGTCTGTCTGATTCCCGCCTCCGCGCACGGGACCAACCCCGCCAGCGCGGTGATGGCGGGGATGGAGGTGGTGGTGGTGAAGAGCGCGCCGGACGGGACCATCGACCTGGACGATCTGAGGCGCTGCGCCGAGGAGCATCGCCACCGGCTGGCGGCGCTCATGGTGACGTATCCCTCCACGCACGGGGTCTTCGAGGCGCACATCCGCGACGTCTGCGAGGTGGTGCACCGGCACGGCGGCCTCGTGTACCTGGACGGCGCCAACCTCAACGCACAGGTGGGGCTGGCGCGTCCCGGCGACTACGGCGCCGACGTCTGCCACATCAACCTCCACAAGACCTTCGCGATTCCCCACGGTGGGGGTGGACCGGGCATGGGGCCCATCTGTGTGCGGCGGGAGCTGGCTCCGTACCTCCCCGGGCATCCGGTGCACCGGGTGGGCGGCGAGAAGGCCATCGGACCGGTCTCCGCGGCGCCGTGGGGAAGCGCCAGCATCCTCCCCATCTCCTGGGCGTACATCGCGCTCCTGGGCCCCCGCGGCACCCGCCGGGCCTCGGAGGTGGCCATCCTGTCGGCCAACTACATGGCCAAACGGCTGGAGGCGCACTTCCCCATCCTCTACCGGGGGAAGGACGGGTGTGTGGCCCACGAGTTCATCGTGGACCTGCGGCCGCTGAAGCGCGCCACGGGGATCACCGA
>WGEM01000373.1 GCA_015492755.1 Gemmatimonadota bacterium
GTATACGCCCTCCTGGGCCCGGTGAATCGCCGACGGTGCGAAGTCGGTGCCCACGATCTCGACACGCCACCCCGCCAACGCGGGGTGCATCTCCTCGATGAGCATGGCCACGGAGTACGCCTCCTGCCCCGTGGAGCAACCCGCGCTCCAGATTCGCAGATGGCGGGCCTCAAGCCTGCGCTCCATGAGTTCGGGGAGGATCCGGTGGCGCAGGAGTTCGAAGGGACGCCCGTCGCGGAAGAAGAGCGACTCATGCGTTGCCATCGCCTCCGATACGCACCGGATGGCGTGGGGATCACCGGTGAGGCGGATATGGCGAACCAGCGCCGCCAGGTCCGGATGTCCGAGGCTCTCCGCCACCGGGCGCAGGCGACGCTCCACCAGGTATTCCTTCCCGTCCGCCAGGGCATGCCCGCTGCTCTCCTGGAGGATGGCTCTGAGCGCCTCGTAATCGGCGGGAGCGATCATCGCAGCACTCGTGCCTGACGGTCGATGGCCTCGGCGATTCTGTGGAGGGGAAGCGTGGCGTGGGCCAGGCCCGCTCGTACCACGCACCCGGGCATGCCCCAGACCACACTCGAGTCCCGGTCCTGCGCGAGGATCGTGCCGCCGGCGGCGGCCACCGCACGGGCACCCCGGAGGCCGTCCTGACCCATTCCGGTGAGGATGACCGCCAGCACTCCGTCCCCGTACGCCGCTGCTGCGGACCGGAAGAGAGGGTCGGCGGCGGGCCGACAGAAGTTCTCCGGAGGTGTATCCTCCAGCGTGATCCGGGGCCGGACGCCGTCCCGCCGCACCACCATGTGGCGTCCGCCCGGGGCCAGGTAGACTTTTCCCGAATGCACGGATTCGCCGTCTTCCGCCTCGCGGCACGGACGGCCGCACGTCCTCTCCAGACGCTCCGCCAGCATCTGAGTGAAGAGCGCCGGCATGTGCTGGACCACGAGGATGGGGAGCGGGAAGTCCGACGGTAGCCCCGAGAGCACGGTGCCCAGGGCATTGGGCCCTCCCGTGGACGCCGCCATGACCACCACGCTCGGCGGCGCGCCGGCCGGACGTGCAGCCACCCCGGCGGGCTCGGCAGCCTCCGGCGCCGGGTCCTCAGCCTGGGGCTCGGGCCACGTCAGAGGACCGCAGAGCGCCCGGATCTTGCGGACGAGCTCGTCCCGGATCTCGTCCCAGCTGGCGCCGGCGGGTCCGGCGCTGGGCTTCGTAACGTAATCCGCAGCGCCTGCCGCCAGCGCCCGGATCGTGATCTCGGCGCCCCGCTTGCTCAGCGTTGAGACGATGATGACCGCCACGCCCGGGACTGCGTCCAGAATATGTGGGAGCGCCTCCAACCCCGACATCCCCGGCATCTCCAGGTCCAGGAGAACCACGTCCACCGGGTGCTGCTGGAGCATGGAGAGCGCCTGTCGGCCGTCCCCGGCTGCGGCCGCCAGACGCATGTCGGGTTGCGCCTCCACCATCCGTGTGAGGACCCCCCGGGCCACCGCGGAGTCGTCCACCACCAGAACGCGGATGGGATCGCTCATGCCACGAGTCCGATCCCCTCGAGCTTCGACTCGAGGATGGCCTGGTCGAACGGCTTCATCACGTATTCGTCGGCTCCGGAGGCCAGGGCCTCCGAGATGATGGATCGCTCGTTCCGGGTGGTGCACATCACCACCGGCGGCTGCGGGAGGTCGCCCCGGCTCCGGAGTGTCTTGAGGAACGCGATGCCGTCCATGACGGGCATTTCGATGTCCAGGAGCACCGCGTCCGGGTGGCCGCCGGCCTCGAAATACTCCAGGGCCTGCCGGCCGTCTCCCGCTTCGTCCACGACAAAGCCCATAGGCGCGACGATCCGCCCGATGGCGCGACGGATGAGCGCGGAGTCGTCGACGACGAGGATCGTCTTCATAGCTGCTGACCTCCGAAGAATCGTGATCCGGCGCGACGAGGAGAGATGGGGCGGCGCACCGCGCTCGTCCGTCGCCGTGGGGTGGAGTCTCGGCACCATCGCCGAATCCATGAGCCTCCCGACGCTCAGTCTCGCGGAGCGAGAAGCCGATACTCGGTGCCATGACGCACGTTACGGGTGATCCGCTCTTCGAAGCGTCTCCGACGCCGATGCTCGTGCTCTCTCCGGCGGGCGCCGTACTCCGCCTCAACGACGCCGCGCGGCGGATGTTGGGGGTCCGACCTGAGCGGGTGCTGGGAAAGCCTGTCCTGGCCCACGTGGTGCCCGAGGACCGGGCGCGGGTGCGCGAACTCTTCCTCCGTGTCCTTGAGGGTCAGCGTAGGGAGTGGACCGCGCGGTTCCGGCGGGCCGACGCGGCCACACGGGTGCAGTGGGTGCGTGCTGTCCCGGCACCCGATCTGGGCGGTATCCTCATGTTCACGCGTGACATCACCGAGTCACGTGAGGGGCGGCCCGAGACCGTGCAGCTTCAGGTGCTCCTGGAGAACCTGCCCGGGCAGTTCACGGCGGTGCTGGACGTTCAGGGTCGTATTCGCTATGCCTCGGCGCTGGCCCGGACCCACTTCCGGAGCGACGCCGACGCGGTGGGCCAGCCCTTCGCCCACCTCCTGGTGGAGTCTGCCGAGAGTCGGACGCTGATGGGGGAGATGATGGAACGGGTACTGGCCGGCGAACACTGGTCCGGCACCATGCGCCACCGCCGTGTGGACGACAGCCCGTTTCCGGTCCGGACCTTCGCGCTCCCGTATCTCCACCCACGGGACGGCCGCATCCTCGGCGTCCTGGTGGCGGGACGCGACGCCACCCCCGAGGAGGAACTCCGGGCGCGCGCGGACCGGGCGGAGCGCCACGCCGCCATCGGCCGCATGGTGGCCGGGGTGGTTGGGGTGCTTCGCGAGCGACTTCAGGCGGTGGTGGACGGCGACGAGGGCGCCGTGGCGGCGCTGGAGTCACTGCTGGATCGGCTGGCGGCGTGGGAGACGCTGGGCACCGGGCCGCGCCAGGAGATCTCGGTGGATGAGGTCATCTTTGACGTGGTGAGCGAGGTGCGGCGCCGCCAGGGCGCTCCGGGTGCCCCCGAGGTGGAGACCGGGGAGGGTCCGTGGCGCGTGCGCGGAGATCGGGACGGGCTCAGGGCGGTCCTGATGGAACTCCTGGACAACGCCTGGGCGTGCGCGGCGGAGGTGGGCGGTCCGGTGCGGGTGCGACTGGATGGAGGGCCGTCCGGGGTGCGCGTTCAGATCACAAACCCCCTCCCTGAAGCCCACGCCGACGACGTCCACCGGGCGTTCGAGCCCCTCTTCACCACCCGGCCGGGTCGGGCCGGGCTGGGTCTCACCATCGCCCGCGCCGTGGTGGAAGCACACCGCGGCAAGCTCTGGATGGATCGGTCGGGGGACACCGTGGTGTTGGTGGTGGAGTGGCCGGCGGACCCGGACCACGGCAGTGTCCGGTTCAGGCCAGCCCCGCTGGTGCTCTCGAGAACCCGCACGGTCCTGGTGGTGGACGACGAGGAGGACGTGCGCCTCAGCATGCGGCGCTTCCTGGAGCGCGTGGGGTTCGAGGTCCGGGAGGCATGGAGCGGCCGCAGCGCTCTGGCTCAGATCACGGCGGGTCGTCCTCCGGAGGTGGTCCTCACCGACCTGAAGATGTCGGACGGGAGCGGCCAGTGGTTCCTCCAGCAGCTCGGGCGGGACTTCCCCGAACTCTTACGGCGCACCGTGGTGATGACCGGCGCGGCCCACGATCCCGATGTCGTCGAGATGGTGCGGAGCACGGGCTGTCCGCTGGTGGCGAAGCCGGTGGAGCTCCCCGCGCTCCTGGAGCTCATCGACGAACTGGCATCGCGCAACTGACCTCCCTGCGCGGGGACCATCAAGTCCCGGACGCGACTTCCGAGACTTACGAAGACCAGTACGCCCCTGCACACCACGCCTCGGGAGCAGGCCGCATGGACGACCTTCTCAGAGACTTCCTCACGGAATCCAACGAAAACCTCCTGCGCATCGAACAGGACATGGTGGAGTTGGAGCGACGCCCCCGCGACGCGGAGCTGCTGGCCGGCATCTTCCGGGCGATGCACACCATCAAGGGGACGTGCGGGTTCCTGGGCCTCGAGCGGCTGGAGCGCGTGGCCCACGCGGCCGAGAACGTTCTGGGCGCGCTGCGCGACGGAGCGCTGAAGGCTTCTCCGGAGGTGGTGAGCGACGTGCTGGCGGCGGTGGACGTCGTCCGGTCCATTCTCAACGGGCTCGAAGCGTGTGGCGTCGAGCCGCCGGGCGACGACACGGCGCTGGTGGAGCGCCTCAACGAGTGGACCTCCTCCGACACCGAACGGAGCGACGAAAGCCTCGACGCCCTCTTTGACGCGGCCCGCCGGCACCTGCGGCAGGGGGCAGAGCCCGCGCCGGGGGGCGAGGCCGGCGGTCCCGCGGACGAGGTGGGTATGTCGGATGACGAACCGGTGGCGCAGGCCGGGGAGGAGATCCTGGAGCGTGCCCAGCGGAGCGGTGGGAGCGTTTCCGACGCCACACTCCGGGTAAGCGTCGAGGTCCTGGACCGGCTCATGAATCTGGCGGGGGAGCTGGTCCTCACCCGCAACCAGCTCAACCAGCTCGCCGCCAGGGAGGAAGAGTCCCCCTACGCGGGACCGGTGCAGCAGCTCAGCCGGGTCACCACCGACCTCCAGGAGGCGGTAATGAAGACCCGCATGCAGCCCATCGGCAACGCGTGGGGCACGCTGCCGCGGCTGGTGCGCGACCTGTCCCGGGCCAGCGGGAAGGATATCGAGCTGGTCATGCTGGGCGCGGAGACCGAGCTGGACCGCCAGATCCTTCAGGCCATCCGGGACCCGCTGACGCACATGATCCGCAACTCCGCGGATCACGGCATCGAAGCGCCCGATGCCCGGAAGGCGGCGGGAAAGAGCGAACGGGCTCGAATCGAGCTGGAGGCCTTCCACGAAGGCGGCCACATCGTCATCGAGGTCCGGGACGACGGGAAGGGCCTGGACGTGGACGCCATCCGGAGCAAGGCGGTGGAGCGGGGTCTGGTGGACGCGGAGGAAGCCGCGGCGCTCCCCGACCATCGCGTCTTCGAGTTCATCTTCGAGGCGGGCTTCACCACGGCTCGGAAGGTGACGGCGGTGTCGGGCCGGGGTGTGGGGATGGATGTCGTGCGCCGCAACATCGAGAGCATCGGAGGGACCATCGAGGTGGAATCCACGGTGGGCTCCGGCACCACGTTTCGCATCAAGATTCCGCTCACGCTGGCCATCATGTCGGCGCTCATCGTGGGGGTGCGCGGATGCCGGTTCGCCGTGCCGCAACTGGGCGTCGTGGAGCTGGTGCGTCTCGGGCCGGACAACGCGCACCGGGTGGAGGAAGTCAACGGCGCTCGGTTCTACCGGCTGCGGGATCAGCTCCTCCCTCTGGTCCGGCTGGAGCGGGTGCTGGGATTCGACGAGGGCCGCGACGTCTCCCACGTCCTGGTGTGCCAGGTGGGCGCCTCGAGATTCGGCCTGGTGGTGGACGAGATCCTGGATGCTCAGGAGATCGTGGTGAAGCCGGTGGGACGGTTGGTGAAGCATGTGCACGCGTATGCCGGCACCACCATCCTGGGGGACGGGAGCGTCATCATGATCCTGGACATCCCCGCCATCGGTCTGGCGGCGGGTGTGATCCAGCGGTCCCAGAA
>WGEM01000374.1 GCA_015492755.1 Gemmatimonadota bacterium
GTCCGGCCTCAGGCAGGCGGTCCGCCGCCGGGCGGTGGCCAGTCGCCCCCCGGCCCGCCCCGGCGGCGCATCTGTCGGATCCGCTGGGCGATGCGGTCTCGGATGGCCTGCAGCTTGAGAATCTGCACCGGAGAGAGATGCTCACGCAGGCGGGCCACCTCCTCTCCGAAGACGGAGGCCTCGCGATTCCGGAGCGCCACCATGCGCTCCAGGAGCTCCGCCGCTTCATCCTGGTCTTCCCCACCCTCCAGCATCAACGCCTCCACCCTCCGGCGG
This sequence comes from Gemmatimonadota bacterium, assembly GCA_015492755.1. Lineage (GTDB taxonomy): Bacteria > Gemmatimonadota > Gemmatimonadetes > Longimicrobiales > Gaopeijiaceae > S146-37. The sequence goes on from WGEM01000374.1 coordinate 277, forward strand.
ATGGCCCGCTCCTCCCGCGCCATTTCCCGCCGCACGGAATCGAACTCCCCCAGCACGCGTTCCACCTCGCTCAGCTCCTCTGGCGAGAGCCCCAGCTCCTCCCGGATCATCTCCGCCATGCGCTGGCGGAGCCGTTGCTCCAGCATGGCCCGATCCAGGTGCTGCCCGCGACGGGCCCGCTCCCCCTGCCCCACCTGGGCCGAGGCGTCCGTCACACTCACGGAGAGGGCCGCCGCCAGGGCGAGGAGGAGCCACGCACCTCGCCGGAGCACCCTACGCCTCGTCCGTCGGCTCATGCCGCACCTCCCGCGGAATTCGGCCCCAGCTCGCTCAGAAGCGCCTCCAGCATCTCGTCGCTGAGTTCATCCAGTGTGGGCGCGCCCGCGATGATCCCGTCGTCGGCGATCCACATCTCGTCGTGCTCGAGGCCGTAGGCGATCTCGGGCGCCCCAGCCTCCTCCGGCCCGGGTCCGCCGCGTCGCTCGATCCCCCACCCCAGCCCCAGCGCAAGCACCGCCACCGCCGCTGCCACGCGGGCCCACGACGGCACCCACCAGGCGCGGCGTGCCCGCGCCGTGCGCACGGCGTCCCGCACCTGCCGGGAGAATCCTTCCGGCGCGTCCGGTCGGGAGAGGTAGACCCACCGGGCCGCCTCGTAGAGTTCCCGGCACGCGGGGCAGGCGCCCAGATGTTCCCGCGCCCGCCGAGCCTCCTCCGGCGGCAGGCGCTCCGCCGCCAGGTCCGCCAGCGTCTCCAGCACCGCGTCGCACGTTCGTTCCATCACTGCATCATCTCCCTGAGGCGTCGGATCCCGTGGAAGTAGTTCACCCGGGCGGCCCCTTCGCTGGAACCGATGATCGCCCCGATCTCCTTGAAGCTCAGTCCTTCTTCGATGCGAAGTGTCACCGACAGCCTCTGTTTCTCCGGTAGTCGCGCCAGGAGTCGCCTGGCGCGGGCCGCCTCCTCGGCCACCGCCACCCGCTCGGCCTCGTCCATCTGCTGGGCGGCCGGCTCCCCCACCTCGTCCAGCGCCAACTCCCGTCTTCGCCCCGTCTTGCGGAGCGCACCCCTCGCTTCGTTGGCCACGACGGAGAGCAACCAGGTACGGAAGGACGCCTCACCGCGGAAGGACGACAGGCGCCGGAAGGCGCGCACGAAGGCGTCCTGCACCACGTCCATGGCGCCGTCGCCGTCGCGAAGCATGGAGAGGGCCAGTCGAAAGGCCGCCCCGTGATGCCGGACCACCAGCGCATCCATGGCTCCGTCGTCCCCGGCTTGCGCACGTCGTACCAGCTCCTCGTCGGACGCGTCGTCCGACCGCCGCATCTCGTCGTTCACCGACCTTCAGATGCCGGAGGCGGCCCCGCCGTTAAACGAGCGCAGGCGGAGGGCGCATGGAGTGGCAGGTACGGCGGCGAAGCGACGTGCGGATCACCGCCGGCTCGCGGCTTCCCCCTCGGGTGGGCGCGTGGGGTGGGGCCCGGCGGGCGCCGGGCGCGCGTCACGCGTCGTCGAGGCGGGCCACGCGGCTGCGGAGATGCTTGGAGGGCTTGAACACCGGGACGGTGCGCGCCGGCACCTCCACCGATTCACCGGTGCGCGGATTGCGGGCGATCCGGTTCTTCCGCTTGCGGACCTTGAAGGTGCCGAAGCCGCGAATCTCGATGTTGTGTCCTTCGGCCAGCGCGGCCTTCACGGCGTTCAGGAACCCGTCGATCACCAGCGCACAGTCCTTTTTCGTCACCCCCGGACCGATGGCCGCCGCAACCTGCTCCACCAAATCCGCCTTCGTCATGTCACCTCCGGTTCGATCTGATGAGGGGTTTCGGGCCCGCCGTGGACGGTCGGGGGATGCCACGGTAACCCGCGCTCCGGGCGGCCGCAAGTGTCCCGGAATGGGTTACGGGGCCGGGAGTTATGGCTCCGGAGCGCTCAGCTCCGCCGGGCCTCCATCAACGCCACGAATTGATGAAATAGATAGCGCGAGTCGTGCGGGCCCGGCGCCGCCTCGGGATGATACTGCACGGAGAACACGGGACACTCGCGGTGCGCCACGCCCTCCACCGTCCCGTCGTAGAGGTTCACGTGGGTGAGGCGCAACTCCGGCGCGCCGACGATCTCGCCGCCCTCCCCGCACCGCACCGCAAACCCGTGGTTCTGTGAGGTGATCTCCACGGTTTCGGTGTCCAGGTTCCGCACCGGGTGGTTCCCCCCGTGGTGGCCGAAGGGGAGCTTGTAGGTTTCGGCGCCGAAGGCGCGGGCGATGAGCTGGTGACCGAGGCAGATGCCAAAGACGGGTACGTCGGCCCGGGCCAGCGCCACGATGGCGTCCTGCGCGGCCTGAACCGCGGCGGGATCTCCGGGTCCGTTCGAGACGAAGAGCCCGTCGATCCGCTCCTCCAGCAGCGCCTTCGCCGGCGTCTCGGCAGGGAGCACCCGGACCCTGCACCCCAGGCGCGAGAGGAGGCGGGGCGAGTGGGCTTTGACACCGAAGTCGTAGGCGGCCACCACGAACCGCTCCTCACCCTCGGCGGGGACCTCATAGGGCTGGCTGGTGGAAACCCCGCACGCCAGATCGAGACCCTCCATGGGCGGGTGCGCGCGGACCGCCTCCAGCGCCTCGGCCTCCGGCATTCCGGCAGGCGCGATGGCACCCCGCATGGCGCCCGCCGAGCGGATGTGGCGGGTGAGCGCGCGGGTGTCCACGTCCTGGATCCCCACGATGCCGTGCCGCTGGAGGTAGTCGTGCAGGGTGCCCTTCGAGCGCCAGTTGGAATCGCGTGGAGAAGCCTCCCGCACCACGAATCCCGCCACACGCGGCTCGGGGGACTCCAGGTCCTCATCGTTCACGCCGTAATTCCCCATCAGGGGATAGGTCATGGTGACGATCTGGCCGGTGTAGGAGGGGTCAGTGAGGACCTCCTGGTAGCCTGTCATGCAGGTGTTGAAGACCACCTCGCCCAGGGCCAGGCCCGTGGCCCCCAGGGCCCGCCCCTCGAACCGGCGGCCGTCCTCGAGAATCAGATACGCGGCGCGGTCCAGGATTCCGTCTCCGAAGGAGTGATGAGGCGTTCCTCCCGGGGGGAGGAACGTAGGTGCGAGGGAAGCTATGGGGCCGCCCCCGGGGGTCAAGCGAGGCGGGTGCGGGGGCCGGTCCCTTCCGTGTTACCTTCTGCCTCCACCCGAGGAGCCAGTCCCAGCACGGTAGCCCATGGATCACGTCTTCATCCACGCCGACGAATCATGCCTCGGGAACCAGTTCCGGGAGCGGAAGAACCCGGGCGGCGCCGCCGGGCTCGTGGAGGTCTGGACGGACGGAGCCTGGGAACGGCGCGACTACTGGATCTCCGAGCCGGACACCACCAACAACAGGATGGCGTTGCGCAGCGCCATCGAGGGACTCGGCGCGCTCACCCGGCCCTGCCATGTACGCTTCGTCTCCGACAGCCAGTACCTGGTGAAGGGCATCAACGAGTGGCTCCCCGGCTGGAAGCGCAGGGGGTGGAAGCGCAAGGGGGGCCCCATCGAGAATCTGGAGCTCTGGCAGCGCCTGGACCGGGAACTCCAGCGTCACCGGGTGGACGCCCGCTGGGTCCGCGGCCATACGGGCCACCCGGAGAA
>WGEM01000375.1 GCA_015492755.1 Gemmatimonadota bacterium
CGCCGGAGCGCCGGTGGACCGCGCCTTGCTGGCGGGCGCGCTGGTGCGATCGTTGATTTCGGTGTGCGCGGGGCTGGGCCCGCGTCTTCCGGAGGCGCTGCGGGAGGAGTGGCAGCGTCGCGACGCACTCCAGGGACGGCCCGTCCGGAGCGAGACGGAAGGGAGGGGCGTGGCCCGGGGCATTGATGCGACGGGGGCGCTCCTGTTGGAGCGTCCCGACGGGACGCGGGTACGCGTGGTGGCGGGCTCGGTGGAGCCGGTAATCGGGAATCCAGGATGAGGAACGCGATCATGCAGCTCGTGGTGGACGTGGGAAACACCGAGACGGTGGTGGGTCTCGTGGAGGGAGCGCGAGAGCTCCGTGCGCACTGGCGGGTGAGTTCGTCGGTGCCCCGCACCGCCGACGAGATGACGGCGCTCATCCGGGCATTCCTGGATGGAGACGGCGTGCGCACGGCGGCCATCACCCGGGGCGTCATCGGATCCGTGGTGCCGTCGGTGAACCACGTGTGGGCCAAGACGCTGGGCAAGATCGTGGACGGCGACGTGGTGGTGGTGGGTCCCGATTCGCCCCTCCCCATCCGCCTGGAGGTGGAAGAGCCGCGCACGGTGGGCGCCGACCGGATCGTAAACACGCTGGCGGCCATGCGGCTGTACGGCAGGGACACCATCGCGGTGGACCTGGGCACCGCCACCACCTTCGACTGCATCACGGCGGACGGCGCCTTTCTGGGTGGCGTCATCGCGCCGGGGATTCACGCGGGGCTGGAATGGCTGAGCGCCCGCACCGCGAAGCTCCCCCGGGTGGAGCTGGTCCCACCCGAAGAGGTCATCGGCCGGCGCACGGAGACGTGTATTCAGAGCGGCGTCTTCTTCTCCGCGGTGGAAGCGGTGGACGGCATCGTGCGGCGGATCCGCGAAGCCTGGGGACGGCCCGAGGCCTACGTCGTCGCCACCGGCGGATTCGCCCGCGCCGTGGGGCCCCACCTGAGCACCGTGGAGCGCATCGAGCCGTTCCTCACCCTCTACGGGCTCGCCATGGCGGGCGAGCTCCTGGCGGACGCGGCGTGACGGGGGAGGATTTGCTAGATTCCATGGATCACGGACGTGCGAGGCCACCCCTCGCTTCCCTCCACTCCATCAGCTCGAGCAGCGCATGACGCTTTCGCCCGTCTTTCGCTCCCAGCGTGCGGTCCAGCTCCTCCGGGAGCGGGGACTCTGGGACCGTCTGGCGCCGGACCTGGAGGCGCAGGCGGCGGCCGTGCGGGAGATCTACACCGACCTGAGCGCGGTCCTGGACGGACGGTTCCTCTCCGAGGTGCCGCCCCTCCCGGATGCGGCCTCGATGCACACCGACGACGGCCTGCGGTTCCTCCAGGAGTTCTTCTTCCTGATCCTCTTCCGGTCGGTGTTCCAGGAACTCGGCGTGGCGCCCGAGCGCCTCGAGCTCTACACGCGGCTCAACTTCTGCATCAAGGGGACCATCACCGCCGCCGACAACATCTTCGACGACCAGGACAAGTCGCTCCTCCCTCTGGCGGAGCTCGCCGGACCCCGGTTCCGCTCCATCCTTCAGCTCATGTGCTTCGAGCGGCTCTCCCGGCGCGTCCTGGACCGGGCGGAGGCCGCCGGCGTGCTGGACGGGAGCGCGCGGGAGCGCATCCAGCGGGAACTCCTGGGCCGGATGGCCGAGATCGGCGCGCTGGAGGGGAGTGAGGAGGGGGGGGGTGGACCGGGTGCCCACGCCCGAGGCGATGGTGGAAGCGGTGCACCGCGTCCGGGGGGGTGCGCTCTTCGCCCTGGCCTTCACCGCACCCTCCGTGCTGGAGCCGGAGGGCGCGGCGCCGCGCCTGCGGGCGGCGGAGGAGGCCATCGCGCGTCTGGGCACCGCCTTCCAGATCGTGGACGACCTCACGGACTTCGAGTTCGATCTGGGGCGGGGGAGCCACAATCTTCTGGTGGCTCAGGTGTGGCACCGCGGGACTCAGGCGGAGCGCGAGGCGCTGAAGGCCCTTCTCGCCGGCGGGTCCGTGGAGGAGGGCGTCGTGGAGCGGGTCTTCCCCGAGTCCGCGCGCGCCGTCCTGGACGTGGCCTACCGGGAGGCGCGCGCCTCCTTCGAGGGGCTGCAGGCGCTGGGACACTGGCTGGACCCCGATCTCTCCACCGAGGTGGTCCACGCCATCGTGGGCCTGGACGGCGTGGCGCGGATGGAGGCGCTCACCGGCGCCGAGTAATACCGGGCACGGCCGTCGTCGGCGGTACGCTTGACACCATGCGCGGAACCTTCAGATTCCATCCGGGTTAGCACTCACCGCACGAGAGTGCTAACAATCGATTCGAAGGTTTCACGAGCCCCTTTTCAAGCAGGAGGAGGCGCACATGGCGAAAGCCGCGAGCAAGGTCGAGGTCAGGCCGCTGGCCGATCGCGTGGTCGTCAAGCCGCTGGACGAGGCCGAGCAGATGCGCGGCGGCCTCTACATCCCGGACACGGCGAAGGAGAAGCCGTCGCAGGGCGAGGTCATCGCCGTCGGCCCCGGGAAGCTGGCGGATGACGGCAGCCGGATGCCGATGGACGTGAAGGTCGGCGACCGCGTGCTGTACGGGAAGTACAGCGGAACCGATGTCACCCTGGACGGTGAGGAATACCTCATCCTCCGTGAGTCCGACATCCTGGCCATCATTCAGTAAGCGCAACCGCATTCGACCGAGGAGATACGGATCATGGCAGCAAAAGAGCTGGGATTCGACGTCGAGGCGCGGGCGCGCCTCAAGACCGGCGTCGACAAACTCGCGCGGGCCGTCAAGGTCACGCTGGGCCCCAAGGGCCGGAACGTGGTGCTGGATCGTAAGTTCGGCTCCCCCACCGTCACGAAGGACGGTGTCTCGGTGGCCAAGGAGATCGAGCTGGAAGATCCCGTGGAGAACATGGGTGCCCAGATGGTGAAGGAGGTGGCCACGAAGACCTCCGACGTGGCGGGTGACGGAACCACCACCGCCACCGTGCTAGCGCAGGCCATCTTCGCCGAGGGCCTGAAGAACGTCACCGCCGGAACCAACCCCATGGGCATCCGCCGCGGCATCGACAAGGCCGTGGACGTGGTGGTGGAGGCGCTGAAGGAGCTCTCCACCGAGACGAAGGGGAAGAAGGAGATCGCCCAGGTGGGCGCCATCTCCGCCAACAACAACGTCGAGATCGGTGAGCTCATCGCCGACGCGATGGAGAAGGTGGGCAAGGACGGCGTCATCACCGTCGAGGAGGCCCGCGGCCTGGAGACCACCCTCGAGACGGTGGAGGGTATGCAGTTCGACCGCGGCTACCTGTCGCCCTACTTCGTCACCGATCCGGAGCGGATGGAGGCGGTCCTGGAGG
>WGEM01000376.1 GCA_015492755.1 Gemmatimonadota bacterium
CCCCGCCACATTGTCTTCGCCCACTCCCCCGTCCACCTCCAGGAGCGCGTCGGACCGGTATTCGGTCAACATGCGGCGCGCGCGGCGCAGCTTGCCCGAGCTTGTGGGGATGTAGCGCTGGCCGCCGAATCCGGGGTTCACCGACATGACCAACACAAGGTCCACCGTGCCCAGGACCTCCTCCAACGCCACCAGCGGCGTGCCGGGGTTGAGCGCCACGCCGGCCCGGGCGCCCAGCGACCGGACCCGCTCCAGGGTGCGGTGCAGATGCCGCGTGGCCTCCACGTGCACCGTGATCCCGTCGGCGCCGGCGTCCCGGAACGCCTCGAGGTACCGGTCCGGGTCCTCGATCATCAGATGCACGTCCAGCGGGAGATCCGTCACGCGCCGGATCGCCGCCACCACCGGCGGGCCGATGGTGAGGTTCGGGACGAAGTGGCCGTCCATGACGTCGACGTGGATCCAGTCGGCGCCACCCTCCTCCGCCGCACGGATCTCGTCTCCGAGACGGGAGAAGTCGCACGAAAGGATGGACGGCGCCAGCTTCACGGCACCGCCTCCATCACCTGCACGCCCTCTGCCCCCGCAACCACGGCGACGTGGGCGAGCCCCAGGAAGAGCCCCGTCTCCACCACGCCTGCACGGCACTGCAGCGCCACGTCCAGCGCGTGGGGATCGGCGATCCCGTCGGGGAATCGGCAGTCCAGAATCAGGTTCCCGTTGTCGGTCTTGAAGGGCGGCCCGTCCTCCATCATGCGCACCGAGACCTGCGCGCCCTGCGACTCCAGAAACCGGGTGTGCACGCCGTAGCCCCAGTCCACCACCTCCACCGGGAGGGGCGAGCGCGTTCCGAGCCGTTCCACCACCTTGCCGCCGTCCGCGATGATGAGGACGCGGCCCGACGCCTGCGCCACCATCTTCTCCCGCAGGAGCGCGCCTCCCATCCCTTTGATGAGGTCCAGTCGCGGACTCACCTCGTCGGCGCCGTCCACGGTGAGATCCACCGACGGGACGTCCGCCAGTCCCACGAGTTCGATCCCGTGCTGGCGTGCCTCACGCCCGGTGCGCACGGACGTGGGCACGCCCACCACGTCGCGCAGTTTGCCGGACCGGATGCGTTCGCCGAGGAGCTGGAGGAAGTGCGCGACGGTGCTCCCGGTTCCCAGGCCGAGGACCATCCCGTCGTCCACCCAGTCGAGGGCACGCTCCGCGGCGGCGCGTTTCAACCCATCGGTTGCGTCGGCGGTCATGGCGCGGCGTCCTGTCTGTGGCCTGGGGGGACGCTGGAATGTAGAACCACCGCCGCGGGGATTCCAGCACACCGCACCACATTGACAGGGGCACGGGTGGCACGCATCGTTCCGGGCATGACGAGGCACGCTTACGGCTACGGGTATCGCTGGTACGCCCCCCTGCGGGGGCCCCGCGGCCGTGTGCCCCGGTCCGTGTTCTGAGACCACGACCTCAACGGCACAGCGCGAGGCTCCCGACACCGGTCGGGGGCCTTTTTTCATGGGAAGAGAGGTAGCACCGATGATCATCGTCACACGAAAAGGCGTCACCGCGGAAGAACTGGATCACATCCGCGAGCGCGTGGAGTCGTACGGACTCCGCACCCACGTCTCCCGGGGAGAGGAGCGCACCATCATCGGGTGTGTGGGAGATGAGGAGGCACTGCGGCACGTCCCGCTCCTCTCCATCCCCGGCGTCGAGGCGGTCCACGAGGTCCTGAAGCCGTATAAGCTCGCCTCCCGCGAGTTCGCCGCCGAGCCTACGCGCGTGCCCCTGCGTGATGCGGAACTCGGGGGGCGTGCGTTGGTGGTCATCGCGGGTCCGTGCTCGGTGGAAGGACGGGAGATGCTGGAAGCCACTGCCCACCGGGTGCAGGCCGCGGGGGCCCGGGCGCTTCGGGGAGGAGCGTTTAAGCCCCGAACCTCCCCGTACTCCTTCCGGGGGCTGGGAGAGGAGGGCCTCCGGATCCTGGCGGACGTGCGCGCCGAAACCGGCCTCCCCGTGGTGACCGAGGTGATGGACACCCGGCAGGTGGAGCTGGTGGCATCGTACGCCGACGTGCTCCAGATCGGCGCCAGGAACATGCAGAACTTCAACCTCCTCACGGAGGTGGGGCGACTCCAGCGTCCGGTGCTCCTGAAGCGGGGGATGGCCGCCACCATCAAGGACCTCCTCCTCGCTGCCGAATACGTCATGAGTCAGGGCAACCCCCACGTCATCCTCTGCGAGCGGGGGATCCGAACCTTCGGCACCGAGACCCGCAATACCTTCGATCTGGCCGCCATCCCGGTCCTCAAGCGGGAGACACACCTCCCCGTCATCGCGGATCCCTCCCACGCGGGAGGCCGGCGACACCTGGTGGCTCCGTTGAGCTACGCGGCGGTGGCCGCCGGGGCCGACGGTCTGATGGTGGAGGTTCATCCCGATCCGGCGACGGCGACGTCGGACGGCGACCAGTCGCTGGACTTCGACGAGTTCGACGCCATGATGTCCGGGCTGGCCGCATTCGCGGAGGCTGCGGGGCGGACGCTCCCGCGCGCAGCGATGATCGCGGGCTGAGGGGGACCGGGCGGCCGCCGCGGGCCGCGGGGGATCAGCCGGACCGAA
>WGEM01000377.1 GCA_015492755.1 Gemmatimonadota bacterium
GATCGCCGCCCCACAGCGCGTCCACCCCCAGCTCCAGATGCAGCCCCCGGAGCACGGCGCCCACAGCCGCGTGGGCGCCGTGCTCCGGGGGCTGCATCTGGAGCTGGGGGGGGACGCGCTGTGGGGCGGCGATCTGGTGGAGCAGGGCATCACGCTCCCCAGCGGCCGGCGCCGGCTCTGGCAGGTGCTCCCCACCCTAGGCACCGAGGTGGGTCCGGGCACGCTGGAGGTCACCGCGCCCATCTCGGTGGCGGGCCGGAACCTCCCGGTGTCGTACGCGGTGAGCGTGGGCTACCGCGTGACCTTCGGAATGCAGTGATTACGACGATGCTGCGCACAACTTCCGTGGTTGTGTCCGTGGTCGTGGCCACGGCCGCCGCGGCCTCTCCAGCGCCGGCCCAGGAGGCCGACCTGGACGGTATCGCCTACGAGAAGGGCAGTCCGGATGCGCCGGTGGTGGTGGTGGAGTACGCCGACTTCGCCTGTTCGGCGTGCGGCCAGTTTGCGCGGGAGGTGTGGCCGGAGTTGGAGCGTCGCTACATCGAGACCGGAAAGGTCCGCTGGCGCTTCGTCCTCTTCGAGCTGGGATTTCGCAACAGCGACGAAGCCGCCCGCGCCGGCCACTGCGGCGCTGAACTGGGAGACTTCTGGCGCCTCCACGACGCACTCTTCCGGGCGCAGCACCGCTGGCTGGAGGAGCGCAAGCCGAAGGATGCGCTCATCGCCGTCGCAGCGGAGGCGGGGTTCGACGCCGGAGCGTTCCGGGCCTGCTACGACGACAACCCGGGCAAGGACCGCACGAAGAAGGCCAACCGCGCCGCCCGGAAGGACGGCGTGCGCGCCACGCCCACCTTCTTCATCAACGGATTCCGCATCCAGGGAGCGCTTCCCCGCGAAACCTTCTTCGAGCTCCTGGAGGGGGCGCAGGCAACGCGGGACGAAGCACGCACCGAGATCGTGCTCGTCACCTTTCCATCTTGCTGCGCGCCGCGAGGCCACGGAACCCTCCGCCCCTTCCGGTGAGGTTCCCAAGCCGGTAGTTCACGCGCAGCATCAGGTAACGGCCCAGCGACTCGGTGCGCGTCTCCTGCAGGGAGCTGGCACCGCTGGTGACGCGTACGCCCTTGTTCTGATTCAGCAGATCGAAGGCGGAGAGCGAGAGCTCCACCCGGTCGTTCATGACGAAGCGGGAGAGCGATGCGTTGAGCATCGCCACGTTCCGGTCCGCGGCGCCGAAGACCTGGTCGTCGTAGAGCGTCCAGTTGAACTGACCGGAGAGCGTCCAGCCGCCACCCCAGCGCACCATCCCCTCACCGAACACGATGCGGTCCACGTAGTCGCGATTGAGCTCCGGGTTCAGCGAGTACGCCACGTGGTTGAAGGAGAGCCGGGCACCTGCGCGCAGCTCGAACACTTCTTTGTCGCGGTTCTCCACGCTCAGCGCGACGTCGTTCCGCCAGCTGCGGCTGCGGTTCTCGCGACCATTCAGCAGTTCCACGCCGCGCGTGTAGGTGGTGGCGTAGTCCAGGTTGAGCTGGATGCCCAGGCGCCGCACCGGACGCCCGTAGGTGGCGCCCGCGTCGAGGCGCCAGTCGTGGTCCAGGTTGACGGGCCGGCTGGTTTCGATGGCGCGGGCGTCGTAGGTGCGTGCGCGGGTGATGACGTTGGTGGTATAGGCGAGTTTGGCGTAGGTGAAGAGGTTCACGAAGGTGAACTCGTCGAAGAAGCGGTAGTCGACATTGAAACGGTGCGTGTATTCCGGCGTGAGATCCGGATTGCCGATGTAGATCCGCGTGGGGTTGGAGTTGTCCGCGAAGGGCTGAAGCTCCGTCATGGACGGCTCCCGGGTGGACGTGAGGTAGCGCACGTTCACGGTCCGGGTCTCCCCCATCTGCAGACGGAGATTCACGGAGGGGAGGAGGTGCGTGAAGTGGTTGTCCACGCGGGCGTCCCGGTCCAGGATGGTCCCCTCCAGGTGCGAGCGCTGCACCTGGGTGGCCAGGACCAGTCGCGCGTGCTCCGTGGTGCGGTTGAAGCGAAGACCCCCGGAGAGGTAGGTGTAGCTCCGCTGGAACGCCGAGGTGAGATCGTCGTTCAGCGTCCGCCCGCCGTCCACCAGGTCGTACACGGTGTTGTCCTGGTCCTCGTCGGCGGTGCGCCGCTGTCCGAAGATCTCCAGGAGCGCGCCGCCCACCGGCTCCGTCCAGGAGAGGCGCTGCGTCAGGTTGAGGGTCCGGCCGGTGCGTTTCTGTTCCTGGAGGACCCGCTCGGTGGCCGACTCCCGCCCCGCCAGATAGACGTCGGTGAGCGTCTCCAGATCGGCGGAGAGTTCAGGCTCGCGTACCGTGACGCCGAAGGTGGCCACCAGGGCGCGACCGTTGTCCGCCAGTCGCTTCCGCCAGGTGAGGGAGCCGTTGCCGGTGAGGTCGCGCCCGTCCACCAGCGCGCGGCTCGCGGCGGTGTTGCGGGGGCGCCCGTCCAGCGTACGTGCGCTGCTGGACTCGACGGCGGTCATGGACGACGAGCCCACATTCAGGTTGCCGCGCACCCGCACGTCGTGGCCTGCCGAGATCCGATAGTTCCCGTTCAGGTTCAGGCGGTGCGACGTGTTTCCGGTGCGGGTGCGCTCCGAGGCGTTGAAGAGTCCCCCCGTGCCGGCGTCGAGGAGCTGCTGGCGCTCCGACGTCCGGTTCAGCGTGTTCTCCAGGTCGGTGAAGAAGTAGCTGGTGCGCAGCCAGCGCTCTTCGCCGAAGTCGTGGCTGGCGTTGGCGCCCAGAACCAGGGTGGTGGTGAAGCCGTCGTTGCGGCCTCCGCCCAGCTGGATGCCGCCGGCGCCCACGCCGGCGTCGCCGCCGCGGCCGCCCCCGCGCCGGACGACCCCAGCGCCTCCCTGGAAGCTCACGAAGTCCCCCCACGCGAAGCCCGGCTCGTTCACGTTGTTGGCGCCGCCCAGGAGCGCGAGCTGGGTAGTGGACGAGAAACGGTTCACGTTGAGGGTTTCATGGTAACGGGTGCGGCCGGTGGGTTGCGCCTCGATGACCTCGTCGGGCTGGAGGCCGCCGCCCAGCCCGCCCACCACCCGTCCGAAGA
>WGEM01000378.1 GCA_015492755.1 Gemmatimonadota bacterium
GGGAGGGGCTGGGTGACATGGAGACGGAGGTCACCGCCTGGGCCGCGCGCCGGCGCGAGGAGCTGGAGGCGCGGCTGGCGGAGCTCACCATGCCGCACCTGCCCACGGTTCCGGAGTTGAGGGAGCGCGCCGAGGAGCTCTTCCAGGAGTCGCCTTCTCTGGATGAGATCGTGAACCGGGCGCATGAGCTGCTGGCCCGGGCGGTGGCGTCGCGACTGGCACAGACGGTGACACTTCCGGCGTGATGCGCCCGGCGCGTTCGGTGCGCTTGCCGGGCTCCCCGCACCCCTCCCATAGTTCCGGCTTCGTGCGCCCCGCCGCCGGGGCGCGGACCGCTCACCCAGCAGGATAGGAACGTCGCATGGAGGCTCTTCAGCCCGTCGTCGATCTTCTGAACCGCACCCTCGCGCCCGTCGTCGAGTTCGCCAACACGTACATCGTGGAGGTGGGGCCCACCATCGGGGGGGAGCGGGTCCCGCTCATGGTGATCCTCCTCCTGGGGACCGGACTCTACCTGACCATCCGAACCGGGTTCGTGCAGATCACCCGCCTGGCGCACGGCTTCGGGGTGACCACCGGGCGTTACGACGATCCTGACGACCCCGGCGACGTGTCCCACTTCCAGGCGCTCACCACGGCGCTCTCCGCCACGGTGGGGATCGGCAACATCGCCGGTGTGGCCATGGCCATCCACTGGGGTGGTCCGGGCGCACTCTTCTGGATGTGGGTCACCGCCTTCGTGGGGATGGCCACCAAGTACACCGAGGTGACGCTGGCGCAGAAGTACCGCACCACCGACGAGGTGGGCAACGTGGCCGGTGGCCCTATGTACTACATCGAACGGGGGCTGGGCCCGGCATGGAAGCCCATGGCGGTTTTCTTCGCCATCATGCTGGGCTTCACGGCCTTCCTCACGGGTAACGCCGTGCAGGCCAACACGGTGGCGGACCAGATGCAGTCCGCCTTCGGGGTCCCCATGTGGGCCACGGGGATCTTCACCGCCACCGTGGTGGCGGCGGTGATCCTGGGGGGCATTACCCGCATCGGAAAGGTGACGGCCTTCCTGGCCCCCTTCATGGCGGCGATCTACGTGGCGGGCGCGCTCCTCATCATCGTGCTCCACTTCGACCAGTTCCTGGGGGCGCTGGCCACCATCTTCACCGAGGCCTTCCGCCCCTCCGCCGGCGTGGCGGGCGTGGGAATCGGCGTCTTCATCACCACGCTCATGTGGGGCGTTCGGCGCGGGCTCTTCTCCAATGAGGCGGGACAGGGTTCGGCTCCCATCGCCCACGCGGCCGCCAAGACCGACGAGCCCGTCTCCGAGGGCGTGGTGGCGCTGCTGGAGCCCTTCATCGACACCATCGTCATCTGCTCGCTCACCGGGCTGGTGATCGTCATGACGGGCACGGACCACGAGCGGTTCCCCACGGAGATCACGCTGGGCGCCGGCGACATCGCCTACACGGCCCTCCAGGAGGACGGGCGATACGCCGGTGTGGGCGCCCCCGACTCCATCGTCATCGTGGACGGCGTGCACGTGGACAGGTCGGTGGGCGCGCCGCTGGTGTCGTGGCACGAAGCCAGCGTGGAGCCGCTCCACGTGGACGAGGAGCAGACGCAGCCCTTCACCGGTACCGTTTATCCGAAGCGCGGCGTCGCCGTGTCGCAGGAGGGGCTGACGTACACCGCGCTCTATGCCGACGCGGTGGAGAACGGTGCGCCGCTCACCGCGGCGGCCTTCGAGCGGGGGCTGGCGGACCTCGGACCGTACGGACACTTCATCGTGGTGTTCGGCGTCTTCCTCTTCGGTATCTCCACTGCCATTTCGTGGAGCTACTACGGTGACCGGTGCGCGTACTACCTCTTCGGTCAGAAGGCGGTGCTCCCCTACAAGCTGGCGTTCGTCGCGGCGCACTTCCTCGGCGCCATCCTTCCGCTGGCGGTGGTCTGGGCGCTGGGTGACGTGGCACTGGCCATCGTCATCTGGCCAAACCTCATCGCGCTCATTTTCCTGACGCCCGTGGTGGTGAAGGAGACGCGGAGTTACTTCGAGCGGCGCCCCTGGGAAGCCACCGTGGAGAAGAAGCGGTAGGGGGCCGCAGCGGGCGGGGACTGGGAGCGTATCCTTGACCCGGACAGGCTCCAAGGAGCCTGTCCGGGTAAGAGAGCGGGCCGCGTTGGGCGTGCCA
>WGEM01000379.1 GCA_015492755.1 Gemmatimonadota bacterium
GAGAGCGGGCCGCGTTGGGCGTGCCACGGCCCCGAATCCTAGGCGGCGCGACGACGGCGTAGCCCGAGCTACGTCCAGGAGCGCCAACGACGGAGGCGGGGCCGTGCCGCGCCCAACCCACAATCTTCCATGTCATGGTCCTGCAGGTGGATGGGCACATGGTGGGTTCGCGGTTGATCCATCGTCGCTCCTCCTCACCGTAGCGCTGCTACGCCTCGTCGGCGCTCCTCGACTGAACACGCGAACCCACCACGTGCGCGGCCCACTCCTTTACTCGGACAGGCTCCTATCCCCGAACGGCAGCGACCAGCGCGGCGGCCCGGGCGGGATCGATCCCCGTTCCGGGCCGCCCGTCGTTCATGACGGAGGTGCCGACGATGGCCCCGTCCGCCTCCGCCAGAAGTTGGTGCGCGTGGGCTGCGGTCACCCCGCTCCCCACGAAGATCACCGCCTTCGGCACGGCCTGACGGACACGGTGCAGGTCTGCGGGAGCCGTGGCGGCGCCGGTTCCGGAGCCGCTCACCACCAGCGCGTCGGCCAGGCCGCGCCACCAGGTGTCGCGGGCCGCGTCTTCCAGCCCCCACCCGCTCGGAGGTGTGGCGTGCTTGACGTGCACGTCGGCGAAGATGGCCACGCCGGGTGCCAGATGCGCGCGACGGCGGAGTGTGGCGTGGGCGCGGCCCTGGATGAGCCCCTGATCGGTCCACATGGCGCCCACGTGCACATTGACCCGGATGAAAGCGGCGTCGCATACCGCCGCCAGCGCCAGCGCCGCCTCCGCGTCGTTGCGGAGCACGTTCACACCCACCGGAAGGGACGCCGCCCCGCGCACCGCGGCGACGGCGCGTGCCATGGCCGCTACCGTCTCCGGCGGCACACGCCCCGGGTGGAAGGGCACATCTCCGAAGTTCTCCACCATCACAGCGTCGAATCCCGCCCCCGCCAGCGCGGTGGCGTCGGCGCAGGCCCGGTCCAGCACCTCGTCCATGGACCCCCTCCAGCCGGGCGCGCCGGGGAGGGGCAGGAGATGCACCATGCCCACCAGCCACGGAGGCGGCCCCTCCAGCGGGAGGAGAGGGGCCGGTGCCGTACCCGGAGGCGAGGACGACCCGCTCATCGCCGGCGCTCCCGCTCATCGCTCCGGAGGGCCTCCAGCTGGGCGGCGCGGAGGACCGCTTCACGCCCGAAGCGCGCCCGCAGCTCGTCCACCGTGCGTGACACCAGACGCTCCCGGGGCGTGTCCAGGGCTCCGGCGCCGTCGTGAGGGAAGAGCGACAGTTGCTCGGGCGCGTCACGCGCCGGTACCAGATTCGTCACGCCGATGCCGATGAGCCTCACCGCTACGGGTCGCGCCCACCGCAGCTCCGCCAGCAGCGCCCTGGCGACCTCCGCCACCGTCCGGTCGGACTCCACCGCGTCGGTGAGGGTGCGTGCGCGCTGCCGCACGGTGAAGTCGAAGTCCTTGACCTTCACGATAACGGTGCGGGCGCGCAGGTGCTTCCGTCTCAGTGTACCCGCCACCGACTCTGCCAGTCGCTGGAGCCGGCGCGCCAGCTCCGCATCGTCGCTCACGTCACGCGCGAAGGTGCGTTCCGATGAGATGGACCTCCGTCGTTCGTGGGGATCCACCGCGCTGTCGTCGGCGCCGTGGATGCGGCGGTGGAGCCAGCGGCCGCGGCGCGCCCCGAACCACCGCACCCACCACTCCGGTTGCACATCCCAGGCGTCGTTCACCGTCACCAGGCCACGCCGCGCCAGTGCCTCTGCCAGCGCAGGCCCCACGCCCGGGAGGTCCGCCAGCGTGAGGGTGCGGAGAAACGCCTCCTCCTCGCCCGGAGGAACCACGAAGACGCCCGCGGGCTTGGCCCGGCGGCTCGCCAGCTTGGCGATGACCCGGCTCGTTCCTCCGCCGATGGAGACGGAGATGGCCGTCTCCTCCCGCACCTGCGCGCGGATCCTCTCGGCGCACGCCTCGAGGGATGCTCCACCGAAGACGCGCTCCGTGCCCGTCAGGTCCAGGTAGAACTCGTCCACCGATGCCGCCTGGACCACCGGCGCGAGCGTCTCCAGCGTCCGCCGGACCCGGGCGCCGGCGTCCGCCACCAGGGCGCGTGGTACGCCCACCACGGTGGCGTGGGGACACAGCCGGAGCGCCTGAGCCGTGGGCATGGCGGAGCGGACGCCGTAGGCGCGCGCCTCGTACGAGGCCGACGTCACCACGCCGCGCCCGTCCGGCGAGCCGCCCACGATGAGACAGGGCGTGCGCCCCGCGCCCTCAGGGTCCGCCAGACGTGCCACCTGCACGAAGAAGGCGTCGCAGTCCACCAGGAGGATGCGTCGGGTGCGTGGAGAGCGTGACGTCACGAGGCGCGGGACAGGGTCAGGGGGAACTCCACTCGAGAGGGTTTGCCGCCGGGAACCCCTCCGGGTACAATCTCCGCGAAGACCACGACAAAGCCAAGGAGATGGAGTCATGCCGTACCCCTTCCAACTGCCCGACCTCGGGTACGCGTACGACGCGCTCGAGCCGTACATCGATGCGCGCACCATGGAGATCCACCACTCCAAGCACCACGCCGGATACACGGCGAAGCTCAACGCGGCCCTGGAGGCCCATCCCGAGCTCCACGACCGATCGGCGGAGGAGCTGCTTGCCAACATCGACGCCGTGCCGGAGTCGATCCGCACCGCCGTCCGCAACAACGGGGGCGGATACGTGAACCACAACCTCTTCTGGGACATCCTGACGCCAGGGGGTGCCGGCGAGCCGTCGGGAGCCCTGGCGGACGCGCTGAACGGCGCGTTCGGATCGTTGGACGCCTTCAAGGAGCGCTTCCTCTCCACCGCGGCGAGCCACTTCGGATCCGGGTGGGGCTGGCTGGCGGTGGACGGCGGCGGCGGGCTGCAGGTGTTCTCCACGCTGAATCAGGACTCGCCGCTGATGCAGGGGATGACGCCTGTGCTGGGCGTGGACGTGTGGGAGCACGCCTACTACCTCAAGTACCAGAACCGGCGGCCCGAGTACCTGGACAACTTCTGGTCCCTCATCAACTGGGATCGTGTGGCGACGCGTTACGCCGCCGCCAAGGGCTGACCTCCGGCGCCTGCCCCGGGGTGGGCGCGGGGCTCACCCCGGGGCGGTGCGACGGATCCTTGCGAGGTCGTAAACAGATGTTTACTTATGGTTTCATGTGCTGACCCGTGGCGTCGTATGCCGCGCCGAACCCGAACGCTTCGCGGATGAACCTGACACCCGACGTCCAGGCTTCGAGTGCTGCGTCCCGGGCGAGGGGCGCATGGTTGGTCCTGACGGTGCTCCTGGCGGTGTGGCCCACCACCGCGCTTGGGCAGAGCCTCCGGGGATCCACCCGGTCGCTGGATCTGCAGAACCGCGTGGCCCGCCAGCACGACTTCACGTACATCGACACGGCGGAGCGCGTGCGCTACTTCGCCTCCCGGGGCTGGCTGGTGCGCGTGCGTCCCAACCGCGACTTCCAGCTGCACGCCGTCTCCTTTCCCTATGCGCGACCGGAAGTGGCGCTCTTCCTGGAGCGCCTGGGACGGCAGTACCGTGCCGCGTGTGGGGAGCAGCTCGTGGTGACCAGCCTCACCCGCCCCACCACCCGGCAGCCCCGCAACGCCTCGTCGCGCTCGGTGCACCCCACCGGGATGGCGGTGGACCTGCGCTACAGCCGGAACCGCACGTGTCGCCGGTGGCTGGAAGACGTGCTCCTCTCGCTGGAGTCGGCGGGCGTCCTGGAGGCCACCCGGGAGCGCTATCCCGCGCACTACCACGTGGCCGTCTTCCCTCGCCAGTACGCCGCCTACGTGGAACGGCTCCGCTCGCGTACCGCCGACCGGATGGCGCAGGTGGCGTACCGCGTGCGGCCCGGCGACTCGCTCTGGACCATTGCGCGCAAGCACGGGACCACGGTGGAGCGGCTCCGCCAGGTGAACGGTCTGCGGGGGAGTCGGATCTACGCCGGCCAGGTGCTGGAAGTCCCCACCGGTAGCCGGTGACCCCTCCTTCGAGCGGCGATTGGCGGCGGGTGCTGCCCGACGAGGTGGACGCCCGCACCCGGTACGAACTCCTCACCTCGTTGGTGGTGCCGCGGCCCATCGCGTGGGTGTCCACCTACGGTGCGGGCGGCGCCCGGAACCTGGCGCCCTTCAGCTACTACGCCGCCCTTTCGGCCTCCCCGATGCTGGTGGGCGTTTCCGTGGGGCACCGGAACGGGGTGCCCAAGGACACCCTCGTGAACGTGCGCGCGCGACGGGCCTTCTGCATCAACGTGGTCCCGGAAGCGATGCTGGAACCCATGAACGCCACCTCCGCCGACGTACCCCCGGGTGTGGACGAATTCGAGCTGGCGGGCCTGGAGGTGGGAGCTTCGGAGCGTGTGGACGCCCCCTACGTGGCGGGTGCCCCGGCGGTGCTGGAGTGTACGCTGGAGCGCGAGGTGGATCTGGGTGAGGCCCCGAACACGCTGATCATCGGGCGGGTCGTAGGCGTGCTGTTGGATGAGGGTCTCCCCTTCCTGGAGGGCACGCATCAGGTAGACCCCTCCGCCCTGCGGCCGGTGGGGCGTCTCTCGGGGGGCGGCTACGCCCTCCCCGGCCCCGTGCGCGTCCTCCCCCGGCCGCGGTGAGCGCTGTGGCGTGAGCGACGCGGCTTCGTCGCGCGCCGTCCACCGGACCCTCACCCACCTCCCGCCCACCCCCAGAGGCGGGTCAAGCCTTCGGCATAGTCCATGAGGACCGGCGCCGAGGCGTCGACGCCCGCCACCAGCAGGTAGGGGGTGCGCCCCGGGAGGAGGGCGAGTACACGCCGGTTGTGCTCGGGGCCCATGTCCCGGGCCACGATCACGTCGCGCTCCGGCCGGGGCGGCGCCTGCCAGAGGAGCGGCTCCAGCTCCAGCGTGCCGAATCGGTCGCTTTGCGCTTCGCGGAGGCAGGTGGCGGACGGCTCCGCGTCCCGTCTCACGAACGCCACGTTCCCGGGCGAGAGCTCCAGAGGTCTCAGGTCGTCGGGGCGCCCGGGCAGGGGCCGGAAATCCAGCGCGGGCGCGTCGGCGCCGCCCGGCGCACGGGCGTAGGCGTCCACCGCGCAGAGGTCGTTGCGCCGCAGCGCGGTTTCGATGGAGTCCCGCCGCATCCCCGCGGCCGCCAGCCTCGCGGAGACCCTGGAGGCCCAGCTTCCGTGCACGAAGAC
>WGEM01000380.1 GCA_015492755.1 Gemmatimonadota bacterium
GGCTGGGCGTGGCGCTCCTCCGCTTCTGGCTGGGCGGGCTGGCGAGGGCGGTGGCGCGCACCGCCCGCCCCGGGCTGGGCGCCTTCGAGCGGGGCTTCGCCGCCTTCGCCCAGCGCTACCACGGGTGGCTGGAGGCGTCGCTGGAGCGCCCCGGCCGGGTGCTGGCCTCCTCGGCGGTGGCGCTGGCGCTCACGGTGCTGGCGGCGGCGGCGCTGCCCCGCGACCTCCTTCCCGACGTGGACCAGGGCGCCTTCACGGTGCGGCTGGAGATGCCGGAGGGCACCGCGCTGGAGGCCACCGAGGCGGAGGCGGCGGCGGTGGAGGCGGCGCTCCTGGCCGATCCCGACGTGGAGGCGGTCTTCAGTCGCGTCGGGCGCGACGCCCGCGCCTACGCTCAGGGCGAAGAGGCCACCGGGCTCCATACCGCCACGCTGCAGGTCCGCCTCCGGCCCCACGCCCGCACCGAGGAGGTGGCGGCCCGTGTTCGGGCGCTGCAGGAGCGGCTCTCCGGTGCCACGCTGGCGGTGGAGACGGGTCAGGCCACCGCGCTGGGGACCATCCTGGGAGGCGCCGAGGCGGACATCGCGGTGCGGGTGCGGAGCGAGGACCTGGAGGTGGCGCACCAGGTGGCCGAAGCGGTGCAGGCCCGCCTGGCGGCGCTCCCGTCGCTGGGAAACGTGCGGGTGGGTACGGAACGCGGGCAGCCCCAGGTGCACGTGGAGATCGACCGCACAGCGTGCGCGTCCTACGGCGTGGACCCGCGCCGGGTGGCAGGCGTCATCGACCGGGCGATGCGCGGCGAGGTGGCCACCGAGTTCGTGGACTTCGACCGCAAGATCGACATCGTGGTGCGCTATCCCCGGGAGCTCCGCTACGCCCGCGAGACGCTGGAACGTCTCCGGGTGGACGGTGTGCCCGTCACCGAGCTGGTGCACATCCGTGACGCGCTGGGCCCGGCGGAGGTGCACCGGGAGGACCAGGGCCGGGTGGTGCCCGTCTACGCCGACGTGGTGCGCGGCGGTCTGGACGCCGCCATCGACGGAGTGCGAGCCGCGCTGGCCGACCTTCCCCCGTCGCGGCAGGTACGCTGGGACGTGGGCGGCGAGAACGAGGAGATGCGCCGCTCCTTCCGCGACCTCACCTTCGCCTTCGCGCTGGCGCTCCTTCTGGTCTACATGATCCTGGCGGCCCAGTTCGAGTCCTTCGTGCAGCCCCTCACCATCCTCACCGCCGTTCCTCTGGCGCTGGTGGGGGCGGTGCTGGCGCTCCTCCTCACCGGGCAGGGCCTCAACACCATGAGCCTCATCGGCGCGGTGATCCTGGTGGGGATCGTGGTGAACGACGCCATCGTGAAGGTGGACTTCATCAACCAGGCGCGCGGCCGGGGCGAGGACCTCCGCGCCGCCATCCTGGAGGCGGGCCGGGTGAGGCTGCGCCCCATCGTCATGACGACGCTCACCACCGTGCTGGGCCTCCTCCCCATGGCGCTGGGCATCGGCCGGGGATCGGACCTGCGGGCGCCGCTGGCCATCGCCGTCATCGGTGGGCTGCTGGTGGCCACCGCCCTCACCCTCATCGTGGTGCCGGTGGTCTATCAGACCATCGAGCGCTTGCGACCGGGAGCGGCGGAGCGGTGATCCGCACCAGTCTCCGCCGGCCGGTGGCGGTGGCCATGACCTACACCGCCGTGGCGCTCCTGGGCGTGGCGGCGTGGCGGAACGTCCCCATCGAGCTGCTGCCCGAGACGCGGCTCCCGCAGCTCACCGTGCGGGGGAGCTGGCGGGGCGCGTCGCCGGAGACGGTGGAGGCCTTCCTCACCGCGCCGCTGGAGGCGGTGATCCAGCAGGTCCGGGGTGTGGAGCGCGTCGTGTCGGAGTCGTACGAGAGCGAGGCCGGGGGAATGGGCATCGCCGAGATCCGGGTGGAGTTCGCCCGGGACACCGACATGAACTTCGCCCGCCTCGATCTGGCGGAGCGCATCGCGGGACTGGAGGAGTCGCTCCCGCCCGGCGTGGAGCGCGTCAACATCGAGCCCTACGTCCCGGAGGAGTTCCGGGAGCAGAGCCGGCCCTTCCTGGCCTACACCTTCTGGGGCCCCTACACGCTGGAGGCGCTCCGCCGGCACCTGGACGAGGTGGTGGCGCCGGAGCTGTCGCAGGTGGACGGCGTCTCGCTGGTGCGGGTGGAGGGCGGCCGCAAGCGCCTCCTGGCCATCGAGGTGAACGAGCAGGAGATGGCCTCCCTGGGCCTGGATCCCGCCACTGTGTCGGCGCGCATCCGGGAGCTGGACCTGGTGCGGGAGGCAGGCGTGGTGCGGGAGGGCTCCCGGCAGCGCACCATCACCATCGTGAACCGGCCGGGCTCCGCCGAAGAGATCCGTACCGCCGTCATCGCGGCGGTGGCGGGCACGCCGGTGCGGGTGGGCGACGTGGCGCGGGTTTACGACACCTACGAGGAGCCCCGCCAGCTCCGGCGGGTGAACGGGCAGCCGTCGGTGGGCTTCTACGTCATGAAGGACATCGGCGTGAACACGGTGCAGGTGGCCGACGCCGTGAAGGCCCGCATGGCGGAGCTGGAGCGTCTGAGCCCCTACGGCGCGCGCTTCGAACTGGACTGGGACGAGAGCGAGCAGATCCGGAACCAGCTTGCCGAACTGCGCTCCCGGGCGTTCTTCAGCGCGGCGGTGATCTTCGTGGTGCTGGTGGTCTTCCTCCTCTCCTTCCGCTCCGCGGCGCTCATCTTCGCCACCATCGCCTTCAGCGTCCTCATCGCGCTGAATCTCATCTACTTCGGCGGCCTGACGCTGAACCTCCTGACGCTCATGGGGCTGGCCATGGGCTTCGGCCTCATCGTGGACAACTCCATCGTGGTGCTGGAGAACGTGTACCGGCGCTGGCAGGGGGGTGATGACGCTCCGGCGGCGGCGGAGCGGGGCGCCCGGGAGGTGGTGCTTCCCATCCTGGCCTCCACGCTCACCACGCTCATCGTCTTCGTCCCCTTCGTGTACCTCCAGGGCGAGCTGCGCGTCTTCTACGTGCCGCTGGCGGTGGTGGTGGCCCTCACGCTGGCGGCGTCGCTCTTCGTGGCCTTCACCTTCATCCCCTCGCTGGCCGCCCGGATCCTGGCCCGCGGCGGGGGGCGGGCCCGGAGCGGCGGCGCCCGCCGCCCGCTCTACGTGCGCTTCTACGCCGACCTGGTGGGCTTCACCGTCCGCCATCCCTGGGTGACGCTGGTCTTCACCGCCGCCGTCTTCGGCGGCTCCTACTACCTCTTCGACCGGTACGTGAGCACCTGGGCGCGGTGGGGTGGGGGATGGGGTCAGCGCACCTATATCGACGTCTTCATCACGCTCCCGCGCGGCTCCAATCTGGAACGGAGCGACCAGCTCATGCGCTACTTCGAAGAGCGGGTGGCGGCCATGCCCGAGGTGGAGCGCTACACCGCCAGCGTGACACAGACGCGCGGCCGCATGCAGGTCACCTTCCCCGACTCGCTGGAGAACACGGCCGTTCCGGTGGCCATCAAGGAGCAGATGGTGGCCTTCAGCCACACCTTCACCGGCGCCGAGGTCCGGGTCTACGGGTACGGTCCCAGCTTCTACGGCGGGGGCGGCTCCGCGCCCAACTACGCCATCCAGGTGCTGGGCTACAACTACCAGCGGGTACGCGACATCGCCGAGGGGATCGGCCGGAGGCTCCGCAACATCAGCCGCGTGGTGGACGTGGACACCAACTCCTCGTCGCGGCGCTTCATTCGCGAGAAAGCCTCGGAGTTCGTGGTGTACGTGGACCGCGATCGTCTTGCACAACATGGACTTACGGTCCAGCAGCTCGTGCAGGGCATGAACGCCGCCATCGGCGGCTCGTCGGCGCTGGGCCGCCTCAAGGTGGGGGGCGAGGAGGTGGCGTACGAGGTGAAGCTGGAGGGGGCCCGGGAGATGGACGTGGCGCAGCTCCGGGAGACGCTCATCGACGCCCCTGACGGTCGCCGCATCCGGTTGGGCGACGTGATCCACATCGAGTCAAGGGACGTGCTGGCGCGCATCCGCCGCGAGAACCAGCAGTACGAGCGCACCGTGGCGTACGAGTTCCGGGGGCCGCCGAAGCTGGGAAGCCTCTGGCATGAGCGCATCATCGCCGCCACCGACGTGCCGCCGGGCTACACCGTGAAGAAGGGCGAGTCGTTCTTCACCGTCCGCCAGGAGGAGCAGGAGCAGATCTGGCTGGTGATCGCGCTGGCGCTGGTCCTCATCTACATGGTGACGGCGGCGCTCTTCGAATCGCTCCTGCAGCCGGTGGCTGTGATGCTCACCGTGCCCATGGCGCTGGTGGGCGTCTACCTGATCTTCTTCTTCACCAACGCCTCCTTCACCCGGGAGGCGTACATCGGCGTCATCATGATGTTCGGCATCGTGGTGAACAACGCCATCCTCCTGGTGGACCACATCAATCGGGTGCACCGGGAGCGACCGTCGCTGAGCCTGTCGGATGCGGTGGTGGAGGGCACGCTGGAGCGGGTGCGGCCCATCCTCATGACCACCACCACCACCGTGACGGGTCTCCTCCCACTGGTGCTCTTCGGAGATCCGGCGGGCTCCAACATCTGGGACGCGCTGGCGCTGGTGCTCATCGGCGGCCTCCTCTCCTCCACCCTCTTCGTGCTCACGGTGACGCCGGCGCTGGTCCACCTGCTGGAGGTGCACCGCGCCCGATTCCTGGTCTGGTGGCGCGGTGCGTGGCGCGCGCCGGAAGCGGGGGCGGCGGCGGGGCGCGCCGCCGTGGGCGACCTGTCGTGAGGACGCTCCGTCCCGGGCGGGGGACAGCCGCGGGACGGCGCGTCACGGGGCCGGCGGAGGCGCGCGGCGCAGCAAACGGCGTCGCGGCACGGACTTGTGCGGGCAATGACGTCGCGTCGATCTGTGGCACATCTGTTGCTCGCCGTCGTATGAAGAAGGGACGAGACGGTTTCTCCGGACGGGAGGGTGAAGGCGATGCGTTCGGTACACGTGGGTGCGGTGGGGCTGGTGCTGGCGGCGGCGCTGGCCGTGGAGTCCATGCCCGCCGCGGCACAGAGCGGCGGCGAGGGCTTCCTCTTCCACCGGCCCGTCGTGTCGCTGGGGCTCCGGCTGGGCTACGACCAGCCCCGGGCGTCCAGCGACCTCTTCCAGCAGACGATGCAGGACCTCACGCTGGATCGGGAGGATTTCGCCGGTACCTTCGTGGGGTTCGAGGTGGCCATTCCCGCCTCGGATCGTCTGGACGTGGTGGTGAGCGCCGGGCACGCCAGCGCCTCGTCGCCGTCGGAGTTCCGGGACTGGGTGGACCAGGACGACAATCCCATCACCCAGGTGACGGAGTTCGCCACCACGCCCCTGGAGTTCGGGGCGCGCTACTACCTGAAGCCCCGGGGACGCCAGGTGGGTCGGTTCGCCTGGATTCCCACCAAGATGGCGCCCTTCGTCGGGGGAGGGTTCGGCGCGGTGCGGTACCGCTGGCAGCAGACGGGTGACTTCGTGGACTTCGAGACGCTGGACATCTTCACCTCCAGCATCGTCTCGGAGGGATGGGCGGCGGCGGCGCACGCGTCGGCGGGGGTGGACGTCTCGCTCAACAAACACCTCGTGCTGAGCGCCGAGGGACGGTATCGGTGGGCGCGAGGCACGCTTGACGCCCTCCGGTTCCAGGGATTCGAGAAGTTGGACCTCGCCGGCCTGCGGTTCACGGTGGGGATTTCAGCCCGCTTCTGAGCGGGGAGGACGGTCACGATGCGGATCATGACGTGGTGCAGACGGACGGCCTCGACGGCGGCGGCGGCGGCGGCGCTGGCGTTGACGTCGGCGGCGTCCGGCGGGGCACAGGAGCTGGCGGACGGACGCTGGCTTCCCTTCATCGGGTGCTGGGAGCCGGTGGCGGAAGCCCAGGCGGAGGAGGCCGGACTGCTCTGCGTGCGCCCCGAAGGGCGCGGCGTAGAGCTCTTCACCGTGGCGGACGGTGAGGTCCTCACCAGCGACGTCCTGGTGGCGGGCGCCCGCATGGAGCGAAGCGCCGAGGGCTGCGAGGGCTGGGAAACGGCGGAGTTCTCCCAGGACGGTCGCCGCGTCTTCACCCGTTCGGAGTTCGTGTGCGGCGACGCCGTGCCCCGCCGGGGCAGCGGCGTGATGTCCATGGTCTCCCCCGCCGAGTGGGTGGACGTGCGCTCCGTCGGCGAAGGGGAGGAGGCGGTGGCGTGGGTGCAGCGCTACCGCGCCGCAGCTCCGGATCGGGTCCGCGCCGAGGGGGTGGACGATCCCGCGCAGCACTTCGGGATGGCGCTTCGCTCGGCGCGCATCGCCGCCGCGGCGCGGCTGCAGCTCGACGACGTGGTGGAGGCCGCCCGGGCGGTGGAGGACAAGGCGGTGCAGGCCTGGCTCCTGGCGCGGGGTGAGGGCTTCGATCTGGACGCCGAAGCGCTCCTGGCCATGGCGGACGAAGGCGTGAGTCCGGACGTCATCGACGTGGTGGTGGCTGTCTCGTACCCGGACCGCTTCGCCGTCGACGTGGAGGGCGGGGCAGTGGACGCCCGCGCGGTGGAGGCGTCGCGGGACACCCGCCGGGGTGACGCCTACGGCTACGGTCCGCGGTACCGGGGCTGGAGGCCGCTCTTCTGGGATCCCTTCTACTACGGCTACGGGTACGGCTACGGCCTGGGATACCGTCCCTACTACGGTCCCTTCGGATACGGATACGGCTACATCCCCGCCGGACCCATCGTCATCATCGACCGCGCCTCCGCGGCCGGCGGTGGCCGTGTGGTGAAGGGGCGGGGCTACACCCGTGGCCGGAGCGCACCGTCGGGAGGCTCGCAACCCGCCTACCGGGGCGGCGGAGCGCGTCGCGCGCAGCCCGCGGCGGGGAGCCGCGGGAGCACCGGGAGCTCCCGCCCCTCGGGCAGTTCGTCCACCGGCAGGAAGGCGAAGCCGCGCGGCGGTCGCTGAGACGCCGGCCCCGCCCGGACTCCGGGCGGCGACCTCGCGGACGGCGCTGAGGCGCCGGCGACCTTCGGGTCGCCGGCGCCTCCACGCATTCGGGCCCATGTGCTACCTTCCCCGGCCATGAGCAACGAGCACGCATCGTCCGGCCAGCCCAGGGACTTTCTGCGCCAGATCGTGGCGGCGGATCTGGAAGCCGGCCGCTACCCGGAGGTGGTGACGCGCTTCCCGCCGGAGCCCAACGGCTACCTGCATCTCGGGCATGTGAAGTCGATCTGCCTGAACTTCGGCATCGCCGAGGAGTTCGGCGGTCGCTGCCACCTGCGCTACGACGACACGAATCCGGAGAAGGAGAGCGAGGAGTACGCGCGCTCCATGCAGGAGGACATCCGGTGGCTGGGCTTCGACTGGGGTGAGCACCTCTACTACGCCTCGGACTACTTCCAGCGGATGTACGACTACGCCGAGGACCTCATCCGGAAGGGTCTCGCGTACGTGGACTCCCAGCCGCTGGAGGCCATCCGGGAGCAGCGCGGCACCGTGACGGAGCCAGGGGCGGAGAGCCCGTACCGGAACCGCCCGGTGGAGGAGAACCTCGATCTCTTCCGCCGCATGCGCGCCGGGGAGTTCCCCGACGGGGCCCACGTGCTGCGGGCGAAGATCGACATGGCGTCGCCCAACATGATCATGCGCGACCCGGTGCTCTACCGCATCCGCCACCTCCCGCACTACCGGCAGGGCGATGCGTGGTGCATCTACCCCATGTACGACTACGCCCACTGCCTCGAAGACGCCATCGAGGGGGTGACCCACTCCTTCTGCACCATCGAGTTCGAGAACAACCGCGAGCTCTATGACTGGGTGCTGGAGCACGTGGGCTTCACCGAGCCGCGCCCGCACCAGTACGAATTCGCGCCGCTGGAGCTTGAGCACACGGTGCTCTCGAAGCGCAGGATCGGTCCGCTGGTGCGCGAAGGCGTGGTGTGGGGGTGGGACGATCCGCGGCTGGCCACCGTCCGGGGGCTCAGACGACGCGGGATCCCCCCCGAGGCGCTCCGGCGCTTCATGGACATGGTGGGCGTGGCGCGGGCGCGGTCCGTGGTGGATCTCGGCAAGTTCGAGCACGCCATCCGGGAGACGCTGAATCCCGTGGCGCCCCGGGTGATGGCGGTGCTGGATCCCCTCAGGGTGGTCCTCACCAACTTCCCCGAAGACGAGACCGAGTGGCTGGAGGCGCCCTACTTCCCTCCGGACGTGGGGCGGGAGGGGAGCCGGCGGGTACCCTTCGCCCGGGAGCTCTACATCGACCGATCGGACTTTTCCGAGGATCCGCCCAGGGGTTATCGGCGCCTCGTTCCCGGGGGCGAAGTGCGGCTGCGCTACGCCTACGTGATCCGCTGCGACGAGGTGGTGAAGGACGACGAGGGGCGGGTGGTGGAGCTGCGCTGCAGCTACGATCCCGACACCCGCGGCGGGCGCACGCCCGACGGCCGCAAGGTGAAGGGGACCATCCAGTGGGTCTCGGCGCGCCACGGCCTGGAGGCGGAGGTGCGCCTCTTCCACCACCTCTTCCGGGATGCCGAGCCGGACGAGGTCAGCGGTGCGGACGACGCAGAGGCGCCGGAGGCTCCGGGAGGCGCCGGGGAGGAGCGGGACGAGGTGGAGGCACTTCTCGCGCGGGTGAACCCCGATTCCCTCGTGGTCATCTCCGACGCCCGCGTGGAGCCGTCGGTGGCCCACGACCCGCCCGACACCCGCTACCAGTTCGAGCGGGTGGGCTACTTCTGGCGGGATCCGGTGGACGGCGTGGGCGAGCGCCTGGTCTTCAACCGCATCGTGGGGCTGAA
Organism: Gemmatimonadota bacterium; assembly: GCA_015492755.1. GTDB lineage: Bacteria > Gemmatimonadota > Gemmatimonadetes > Longimicrobiales > Gaopeijiaceae > S146-37. The sequence goes on from WGEM01000380.1 coordinate 8,815, forward strand.
GGACACGTGGAGCCGGAAGGCGGCCTCCCCGGGCGGAGCCGGACGTGGCGAGAAGGCGAAGCCGGCGGACGCGGCAGAGAAGGCGCAGCCCTCCCCGCCTCCCGCGGCGCGCAGGCCGGAGCTGGACCCGGAAGCCGCGGCGCGCGCCGCGAGCTTCCGGGAGATGGGCGTGGGCGGGGAGGCGGCCGCCGTTCTGGCCACCGACGCCGATGCCGCCGCCTTCTTCTCCGCCGCGCTGGAGGTGCATCCCGACGCCGCCGACGTGGCGGCGTGGGTGGTGACCGACCTCCGGGGGGCGGCGGACGGGCCCCTCGCGGCGCTCCCCTTCGGCGGGGAGGCGTTGGGACGGCTGGTCCGCATGGTGGCGGAGGGCTCGGTGACGCGGCGGGCGGCCAAGGACGTGCTGGCGAGGATGGTGGCGGAGGGGGGCGAGCCCGCCGACTGGGTGGAGCGCCTGGGTCTCCGGAAGATGAGCGACGAAGCCGAACTCGGGAGCATCGTGGACGAGGTGCTGGCGCGCTGGCCCGAGAAGGTGGCGGAGTACCGCGCGGGGCGCACCGGCCTCCTGGGGATGTTCGTGGGTGAGGTGATGAAGGCCACGTCGGGCTCCGCCGACCCCAGGGCGGCACGCAGGATCCTGGAGGATCGGCTCTCGGGAGGAGGAGAATGATGCGCGTCCGGTTCGCGCCCTCACCCACCGGATACCTCCACGTGGGCGGTGCCCGCACGGCGGTCTTCAACTGGCTGCTGGCCCGCAAGGAGGGCGGCGTCTTCGTCCTGCGCATCGAGGACACCGACCGGGAGCGCTCCAGCGAGGAGCACACGCGGGCCATCCTGGACGGGCTCACCTGGCTGGGCATCGACTGGGACGAGGGCCCCTATTTCCAGAGTGAAGGCGTGGAGCGCCACCGGGCGGCGGCGCTCCGCCTCCTGGAGGAGGGCAAGGCGTACCGCGACTTCGCCGATCCCAGCGCCGTGCGCGCCGAGGCGGAGAAGCGGGGTTGGCACCCCAGCCGGGTGGCGCGGGAGTGGGCGCTGGCGATGGAGCCCTCCGAAGCGGAGGCCCGCGCCCGGGCGGGGGAGCCGCACGCCATCCGCTTCCTGGTGCCGGAGGGCGAGACGGTCTTCGAGGACCTGGTTCACGGCGAGATGCGCTTCCGGAACGAGGACATCGACGACCTGGTCATCCTGAGGAGCGACGGCACGCCGGTGTACAACCTGGCGGTGGTCTCCGACGACTCCGAGATGCGCATCACCCACGTCCTGCGGGGCGACGACCACCTCTCCAACACGCCCAAGCAGATCCTTCTGTACCGGGCGCTGGGGCTCCCGGAGCCGCGCTTCGGCCACGTCCCGCTCATCCTGGGGCCCGACGGGAAGCGCCTCTCCAAGCGCCACGGCGCCACCGCGGTGGAGGAGTACGCCCGTCAGGGGATCCTCCCGGAGGCGATGTTCAACTTCCTGGCGCTTCTGGGTTGGAATCCCGGCGACGAGCGGGAGTTCATGACCCGCCAGGAGCTGGTGGAGGCGTTCTCGGTGGAGCGGATCCTCAAGAAGAGCGCCGTCTTCGACATGGAGAAGCTCACCTGGCTGAACGGGCGGCACCTTGGGGCGCGGTCCGCGGAAGATCTGCTCCCTGAGGTGAAGGCGCGCCTGGAGGGGGTGGAGGGAGCCGACGCCGGCCGGATCGGCGACACCGGGTGGCTCCTGGCCGCCATCGAGCTGCACAAGGTGCGCGCCCGCACGCTGGACGACCTGGCCCACCAGATCGTTCCCTTCGTCACCGATGAGGTGACCTACGAAGAGAAGGCGGTGAAGAAGCACTGGGCGAAGGATCCCGCCCAGGTCCGCGCCCGCCTCATGGCGGTGGCGGAGCTTCTGGAGGCCACGCCCTTCGAAGCCGAAGCTCTGGAGACGGAGCTCCGGGCGCTTGCGGAGCGGCTGGGTGTGGGTGCGGGTAAGCTCATTCACCCCCTCCGGGTGGCGCTCACGGGACGGCTGGCCAGCGCAGGAATCTTCGACGTGCTGGTGCTCCTGGGCAGGGATCGGAGCCTCCAACGGGTGCGCCGCGCCGTGGAGCGCCTCGCGGAGCTGGAAAAAACCCTTTCTTGACACCCCTCCTCGGCGCACATTAGGATAGCCTCCCCCGCAGAAATCGGGCGTGTTCATTGCTTTTTTCCGGGATTCTACGTTGGCCCGTTCCGACACGACGACGCATCACGAAGCGCCGCGCACCGACCGCCGGTCGGAGCAGCTCTCGGATATCGAGCGGAAGATCCTGGACTTCATGGTCCAGTACCTGCGGGCCAACACCTACCAGCCCTCCATCCGGGAGATCGGCGAGCGCTTCGGGATCAAGAGCACCAAGACGGTGTCGGAGCACCTCTCGTCGCTGGCGGAGAAGGGCTATCTGGAGCGGGACCCCAGTCGCTCCCGGGGGGTGCGCATCCTCGGTGTGGACCTCAATACCGATACCGTGTCGGTGCCGTGCTTCTCGAAGCTCCCTGACGGCCCGGAACTCCCCGACCGCGGAAGCGCGGAGATGTTCCTCTCCATCGACGAGCGGATGGGCGGACGGCGTGGTTCGTACATGGTGCGCGCGTCGGGGGGCGAGCTCGCGGTCCTGGGCGTGGAGGACGGGGACTTCGTCCTCCTCTCGCCGGCGCATCCGGAGGACGTGGAGGACGGCGCGGTGGTGGCGGCCCGTGTGGACGGCCGCTCCGGATTCCATCGTGTGGAGCGCAACGGGCGGGGCACGTACCTGAAGCCGCTGAACGCCGCCCAGCGGGATGCCACGCTGGATGATGCCGGCGTCACCTTGCTGGGGCGCGTCACGGCGCTCTACCGGCGGATGGACGAGGTGCCCGCCGCCCACCTGACGAAGCACTAGTCGGCCATCGCAGGTCACGGAGGCCCGTTGCCGTCCGCCGGCGCACCCGAGCCCTCCATCACGCCCGACGACCTCCGCTGGATGGAGCACGCGCTGGAGCTGGCCCGGCGAGCGGGCGACGCGGAGGAAGTCCCCGTGGGGGCCCTCGTGGTGCGCGACGGTGCGGTACTGGGCGAGGGCGCCAACGCCACCATCACCCGCTCGGACCCCACGGCGCACGCCGAGGTGCTGGCCATCCGGGAGGCCGCAATGCGGCAGGGCGACTGGCGGCTCCTGGACACCACACTCTACGTGACCCTGGAGCCGTGCGGCATGTGCGCCGGCGCCATCGTGCTGGCGCGGATCCCCCGGGTGGTGTTCGGCGCGCCCGACCCCAAGGCGGGGATGGCCGGGTCGCTGGAGAACCTCCTTCAGGACTCCAGGCTCAATCACCGCTGCCAGGTGGTGGGCGGCGTCATGGCGGAGGCCGCCTCGAAGCTCCTGAAGGACTTCTTCCGGGCGCGACGATGAGCGGGCTGCGGTACGGGCGGCGCCGCCGCATGCGCGCCGTCTGGGGCGCGGCGGGCCTCACGATCCTGGCGGGGTGCACGGTGGTGGGCACCCCGGGTGCGCCGGGCGCCCGGCCGGGTGTCCCACCGGGCGGTGCGGAGGCTACCCCTCCCGGCGGCGAGGTGCGGGCGCTCTGGGTGGTTCGATCCACCATGACCAGCGCCCCCGAGATCGACGCCCTGGTGGACCGCGCCGCCGGCGCCGGCTTCAACACGCTCATCGTCCAGGTGCGGGGCCGTGGAGACGCCTTCTACGACTCGGCGCTGGAGCCCCGCGGCGAGACCATCACCGAGGCCGGTGGCTTCGACCCGCTGGCGTACACCCTGGAGCGGGCCCACGCCCGCGGGCTCCAGGTACACGCCTGGATCAACACGCACCTGGTGTGGGGCACCGGACCGCTCCCGCAGGACCCCGCCCACCTGGTGCGGGCACATCCGGAGTGGCTGGCGGTGCCGCGGAGGCTCGCGCGGGAACTCTGGGATGCGGACCCCCGGGACCCCGCCTTCGTGGAGGCGCTCAGGCGCGACGCGCTGGAGCACGCCGACCGGGTGGAGGGAATCTACACCAGCCCCTCCGACCCCCGCGTGAAGGCGTGGATCCAGGCGGTCTGGCTGGACCTGGCCACGCGGTACGACGTGGACGGCCTCCACTTCGACTACGTGCGCTTCCCCTCCGGGGAGTACGATTTCTCCCGCGGGGCGCTGGAGCGCTTCCGGCGGTGGGTCACGCCCCGCCTCTCGCCGACTCGGCGGAACGCGCTGGAGGAGGCGTACGCCCGTGACCCGCTGGCGTACGTCGACGCGTTGCCGGGGCCGTGGGCGGAGTTCCGCCGCGCGCAGGTCACCGGACTGGTGCGCTGGATCTACCACAGCGTGAAGCTCCGGCGGCCCGACGTGCTGGTGAGCGCCGCGGTGTTCGCCGATCAGGACGACGCCTTCCGGCATCGCTTCCAGGCGTGGCCCGCGTGGGTGGAGGAAGGGATCCTGGACGTGGCCGTCCCCATGGCTTACACCTCCGATCTGGACCGCTTCCGGTGTCTGGTGCGCCAGGGCGTGGCGGTGGCGCCGGGCCGTCTCTGGGCGGGCATCGGTGCGTACCTGAACACCACCGAGGGAACGCTCCGCCAGATCGAGACGGCGCGCCGGGAGGGGGCTGCGGGTTTCGTGCTCTTCAGCTACGAC
>WGEM01000381.1 GCA_015492755.1 Gemmatimonadota bacterium
ACGCAGATGGCGTGGAGCTTGTCCACCCGTTCCGCGATGGCCAGGAGCTGCGGCATGGGCCCGAAGGGCTCCCCGCGGAAGTCCATGTCGGTGCCCGCCACGATCACCCGCTTCCCGCGGTCGGCCAGATCGTTCACCACCCGCACGATGCCCTCGTCGAGGAACTGCGCCTCGTCCACGGCGATCACGTCCGTGTCGGCCCGGACCAGCTCGGCGATCTGGACGGAAGACGACACGGGGTGGGCGTCGAAGTGCCCGCCGTCGTGGGAACTGATCCGGTAGACCCCCGAGTACCGGTCATCGAGGTGGGACTTGAAGACCTGCACCCTCCTGCGGGCGATGAGGGCCCGCCGCACCCGTCGGATCAGCTCCTCGGACTTCCCGCTGAACATGACGCCGGACACCACCTCCACCCATCCGTCCTGGGCGCCGTGGTACATGGCGTCAGCGTCCCGAGAGGATCAGAAGCGCCACGATGGAGGTGGCAAAGGAGACCACGCTCCCCCAGAAGGTGATCTCGTCCCGCACCCGCGACCGGCCCCGGGTGGGCACGTGGATCCAGTCCCCGGACCGCACCCTCATCTTGAGGACCTCCTCCGTGACCTCGTCGGGCCGGAGGTTGAGGACGATGGTCTCGCCGTCCCGTACGAGGCGAACGGCACCGGGATCGGAAGGGATCTGGAGGCTCGTCACGGCCACGTCGGGGGTTGCGCCCCGGGCGGACGCCAGCGCGTCGATGATGGTGGCCGTGGGATCCAGGAAGTACTGGCCCGGAAGGAAGACCGATCCGGTGACGTTGACGCGGAGCTCCACCTTCAGGTCCAGAACCGGTGAATCGTAGTAACGGGCGTACTCCCGCGTGAGGAGCTCCCGCAGCTTCGTCTCGTCCAGTCCTGAGACGTGGAGCGAGCCCACCAGCGGCAGGTACACGTTGCCGTTCCGGTCGACGATCCGCGCTCCCTTCACCACCTGAACCTCTGTGCCTGCGGCCGTAAAGAGCGTCGTGGTGAGCCGGTCGCCGGGGCGGATCTCGTAGGGGGCCTCCTGGGAGGCCTCCTGCGCAGCCAGCGTCCCGGCCAGGAGGAACAACGCGATGGGAACGACCCTATGGAACATGGCGACCGTCCGGTGGGCACGCAGAGGGGACGCACGGTGACGGCGGGGGGCCCGCCGGGCTAGTTTAGTCAGCCCCGTTCCTCGTTGTCCAGCCAGGACACCCCGCACCGCAGGGGTGCGGGGCAGCGCCGGACAGCACGTCTTCAGCCACCCCGGGTCTCATGAATCTGCGCCTCGCCATCGGGATCTCTCTCGGCTGCGCCCTCGCGGCCGCACCCGCCTCCTCCGCGGCCCAGGAGGGTCCCGACGGTCCCAGGCTCATCGTGATGGTGACGGTGGATCAGCTCAGGGCGGACCTTCTGGACCGCTTCCAGCCAGCCTTCTCCGGCGGCTTCGCCCGCCTCCGGCGGGAGGGCCGGAGCTATCTCAGCGCCTCCCACGCCCACGCCGTCACCCACACCGCCGCAGGGCATGCGACGCTCTCCACCGGTGTGTTCCCGGCACGCTCGGGGATCGTGGCCAACTCCTGGACCCAGCGGGACGGGGATGAGTGGAAGCCGGGGATGTATGCGGTGCAGGACGCCAGCGCTCCCATCGTGGGGTATCCCCAGGCAGAGGGACGCTCGCCCCGGAACCTGCTCCGGGGAGGGCTCGCGGACTGGGTCATGAAGGCCAACCCCGCCGCCCGGGTGGTGTCTCTCTCGTTGAAGGACCGGGCGGCCATCACCATGGCGGGAAAGGCCCGCGGTGAAGTGTACTGGCTCCTGTCCGGGGTCGGTCGCTTCGTCACGTCGACGTACTACCGCGACAGCTATCCTGACTGGGTGACGGAGTTCAATGACTCGATGATGCCGGCGATCCTGGCGGACACCGCATGGGAGTCGTCCGTTCCGCCGGAGGACCGGGCGCTTGCCCGCGACGACGAGGGCGTCCCGTTCGAGGGGGACGGCGTGCACACCACCTTCCCGCATCTGGCCGCGCTGGAGGCGGTGCCGGGCGATTCCGCCGCCTTCGTGGGGTGGGCGCTGGCGCAGCCCCGGGCGGACCGGGCGGTCCTGGAGCTGGGGAAGCGTGCGGTCCGGGAGCTGGAGCTGGGGCAGCGCGGTCCGGTGGACTTCCTCTCCGTATCGCTGTCCGCCACCGACTACGTCGGCCATGGATACGGCCCCTTCAGCCAGGAGCAGCTCGACAACCTCATCC
>WGEM01000382.1 GCA_015492755.1 Gemmatimonadota bacterium
GCTGGGCCGCGGGCTGGTGCGCCTGGTGACCCGGACCATCAACGACCTCTACTTCGTGGTGTCGGTGCAGGAGCTCCCCCCCGATCCCTGGATCTGGGTCCGCGGCGGGGCGCTGGGTGTGCTGGCCACACTGGTCGCCGCCGCGCCGGCGCTCCGGGCGGCGGTGGGTCAGCCGCCGCGGATGGTGGTGCTGCGCTCCGGCGCCGAGGGGACCGCGGGGCGGTGGTTGGTGCGGGGCGCGACGCTGGGCGCGGCGTCGGTGATGGTGGGCGTCGGCGTGCTGCTGGGATCCGGACCGAGCGTGGCGGCGAGCTTCGCGGCGCTCTTCCTCATCATCCTGGGGATGGCCCTCCTCACGCCTCTGGCCACCGCCGCGCTGGGTGATGCGCTGGGTCCGCTCCTTCGTCGTGCGGGAGGGCTGGTGGGCGCCATGGCGGCCCGAGGGATCCGTTCCGCCATGAGCCGGACCGCCCCGGCGGCGGCGGCGCTGGTGGTGGCCGTCTCTGTCACCGTGGGGTTGGGCGTCATGATTCAGAGCTTCCGCGGCTCGCTGGAGCGGTGGCTGGACGCCACGCTTCAGGCGGACCTCTACCTTTCGCTCCCCTCCACCGTCCGGTCGCGACCGGTGGGAACCCTCCCCCCGCAGGTGCTGGATCGCGTCCGCCACCACCCCGCGGTGGCGGGCGTCCACGCCTACCGGGGCGTGGAGGTTGGGAGCCCGGAGGGCCCGGTGCGACTCCTGGCGGTGGCTCCCGCCGGCCAGGTTCCACGGGGCGTGGATCTCCTGCAGGGTGAGCCCGGGGCTCTGGAGCGACTGGCGGAGGAGGACGCGGTCCTCGTCTCGGAGCCGCTGGCCTTCCGTCGCGGGCTGGCGGTGGGCGAGCGCGTGGAGCTCCTCACCGATCGGGGTCCGCGAGCCTTCGAGATCGCGGGCGTCTTTCGCGACTACGCCTCGGATCGGGGCACGATACTCATGCACCGCCGCGTGTATAATGCGTACTGGAACGATGCGGGCGTCACGTCGCTGGCACTGGATCTCGCCGGCGGTGAGGACCCGGACGTGGTGGCGCGGGAGCTTCAGGCCGCAGCCGCCGCGGAGGGGGTGACGGTGGCGATCCGTCCCAACCGGGTGCTCCGGGAGGGGTCGCTTCAGGTGTTCGACCGCACCTTCCAGGTGACGGTGGTGCTGCGGATGCTGGCCTTCATCGTAGCCTTCATCGGGGTGGTGGGCGCCCTCATGGCGCTCCAACTGGAGCGGACCCGGGAGGTGGCGGTGCTGCGCGCGACGGGATTCACCCCCGCCCAGATCTGGGGTCTGGTCACCGCGCAGACGGGACTCCTGGGACTCATCTGCGGGCTGCTGGCCCTCCCCGTGGGGCTGGTGCTGGCGGTGGTGATGATCCGGGTGGTGAACCGCCGCTCCTTCGGCTGGACGCTCACCATGGAGGTGGGGGGAGACGTGTTGCTCCAGGCGGTGGGTCTGGCGGTGGTGGCTGCACTTCTGGCGGGGATCGTTCCGGCGCGGAGGATGGCCCGCACGCCGCCCGCCCTGGCGTTGAGGAACGAATGAGCGTGCGGCCACTCCCTCTGCCGGTGCTCCTCGTCCTCCTGGGGACGGCGGCGTGCGGCGCACCGCCCACGCCCGCGGCGGATGTGCTGCACGACGGCGCCGAGGTGGCGTCGGTGCTGGGGGGCGCCGACACGGCGGGCTTCGCGCGGGCGCTCACCGTCCGTCCCTTCCGCTTCCCCGCCGACCACGGCTCTCACCCCGACTTCCGCACCGAGTGGTGGTACGTCACCGGACACCTGGAGGCCGTCGACGGACGGCGGTTCGGCGTGCAGTTCACCATCTTCCGAAGCGCCCTGGCGCCCCGCGCCGACCCGTCCGCCTCGCCGTGGGCGGCGCGGCAGGCGTACATGGCCCACCTGGCGCTGTCGAGCCCCGACGAGGCCGTCTTCCGGGCGTGGGAGCGCTTTGAGCGGGGGACGCTGGGTCTGGCGGGCGCGGAGCTGTCCGCCGGCGACGGGGCCCCGCCCGAGCTGGAGGTGCACGTGGGTGATTGGCGCCTCTCAGGCTCCTTCGGTGCCGAGGACACCTTCCGGATCCGCGCCTCGGCGGAGGGGGTGAAGCTGGACCTCCGCCTCGCCGAGGGGAAGGGCATCGTTCTGAACGGCGAGGCGGGGCTCAGCCGAAAGGGGCCCGAGCCCGGCAACGCCTCGTACTACTACTCCATGCCCCGCATGCCCACGGAGGGACGTCTCGTGTGGCACGGAGACACCCTCCGGGTCCGGGGCGTCTCGTGGATGGAC